>JANNAF010000397.1:0-9322 GCA_031384005.1 Rhodobacterales bacterium
GGGGAAAGAGGAAGCCTCCCTGCCCGGCGCTGATTGCAAGGCGTAGGGTGGGTGAAACCCACCGCGCCCCGTCGTGTCTATAACAGGTGGTGGGTTTCACCCACCCTACGCGCTTTGAAAGAGGGGTCAGCGGACCGTGAACGGGGCGACGGCCATGGTCTGGTAGTGGTCGTCGAACATCAGACGGGCCTCATAGTCGCCGGGGGGCAGTTCCTCATACAACTCGTCGGCGGGGAAGGTCAGGGCTCCGTTGATCCGTGCACCGGTATAGGCAAAGCCAAGGTAGTTATAGACCGACGGCTCGCCCGGGCGGTAGATGCCGATCCAATCGAGCTTGAACCCCGGCGCACCCATGAAGGCGACTGGAATGTCGGCACCCGGGGCGATGGGCCCCGCGACGGTCAGGGTCGCGCGGCCATCCGCAGGCACAATGGCAAAACGGGTGCGGGCCAGTTCGGCCCCTTCGACACTTAGCAACACGGCGTCATAGTCGCCCAAGTCCAAGCCAATGGTGGACAGCCGGATCGTCGGGCGGTCGGCGGGGTCAACCTCGGCGATGCCGGTGATGGCACCCTGCGTCGCATCCGCACCACGCATGACGACAACGGCGGTGTAGGGCGCGCCATCGGGTGACAGGACCCGGATCACAAAGCTTTCCCCCGACCGCACCCGGCGCGGTTCGAGCGTGATCAGCGCGGGCGCAGCAATGGGTTCAACCTCGACCGTGGTCAGACCGGCGCGGTGATCGGACGGCCAAGGCATGACGGACAGGGCGTTTTGTGCATTGCCCGCCTCGCCCATCACCACGCTGTCCACCGCGCGCATGTTGGCGGTCCAGACATAGTCGATGCGGTCAAAGGTTTCGTTTGGCGGCAGATAGGGATAGGGGCGGCCGGCGGTCCATGTGATGCCGGTGGCTGTGACGGGGTCGGGGTGCACCGCGCGGAAGCTGTCGGTAAAACCAGCCGCCTCCAGCGCGCGGGAGACGGGCCAACCCACCTGCGGGTCGCGGACCTGCCAGCCGCGCCACGACGGCGTGTTGAAATCGCCGGTCAGGATGACGGGCACGCCCCGGTCGACCTGCGGCTTCAACCCGTCGATCAGGGCCTGCGCCTCGGCCATGCGGACCTCGGTGTCGGTCGCTTCGGCATCCGCCACCGTACCGCCGTCGCGGATCACGTCGGGGCCGTAAGGGTCTGAGGTGAGGTGGGTGTTGGCGACCGCCACCACGCGGCCCGGGGCGACCTGAACCCAGGCGTGGACGGCGTCGGGGTCAAGGCCCGCGATGGAATAGGGCGGGGCATCGGGGCTGGTTGTCTCGCCGAGCGCAGAATCGAAGATCGGGTATTTCGACAGGATATGGCGGCGCTGATCGGCATAAGGAAAGCCCGCAAGGGCCGCGATTTGCAGCGTCTTGCCGTCGGGTTCCTGAAGGCCCACGATATCGGCATCGGCCAGTTTGATCGCATCGATCACGCGATCAAAACTGACCTGATCGCCACCGTACCAGATGTTGAAGGTCAGGATTTTCAGGCGGATGGGGTCAGCGGCAGCCGGGGTGTCGAAGAGGGCGGTTATAAGGAGTGTGCGGAACATGGGCGCGGTCCTTTGTGGCGGGCGGCCGGGGGTTCACACCCCCGGACCCCGGTGGAGTATTTCGAAAGGAGCAATTTGGGACACGATAGCAAGGTTGTGTGACGGGGGGGTGATAATATTTGCCCGCCTGTCCAATGTGGTCTAATTGGAAAAGTGTTTAATATCATTGGTTTGTGTATACCTGTTCATCAGGTGGAAAGGCGTTTCGGGGGAAATTTATCCAAATGACGTGGTCCGCTTTGCGCGCTTTGTCACGTCTGATGTCGTTCCGGGGCAACGCGCGGGCAATGCCCATTAAGCGTGCGGGGTGTCGCAGAGGGTTCAAGTGGTTGCCGCAAAACATAGGCAAAATGCTGGCGTTGACGATCCAACATCTGTAGCCAACACCAGCTTTGACCCGGGCATCGTATTTTGTGCTGGATACGCCGTTTTGGGTCAGGGCGATGAACGGTTCTGACTGCGTTTTGCGATTGCCAGCCTGAAGGACACCAGCGTCGGGGTGCCTTCGTCCTATTGTTGAACAAATGTCCAACAGTGTGTAAAGTTGGGAAAACTGACGGAGGCTTCGATGGACCCACGCCACGCAATCCTGTTTGAACCGGTCCGTATCGGGCCGGTCGTGGCGCCCAACCGGTTTTATCAGACGCCGCATGCGACGGGGTTAGGGTGGCAGAGGCCGCAGGCGTCGGCGGCGCTGCGGGGGGTCAAGGCCGAGGGCGGTTGGGGGGTGGTGTGTACCGAGTATTGCAGCATCCATCCCACGTCGGATGACAGTCCTTATGCGTTTTTGACGCTGTGGGACGATGCGGATATTGCCCCTTTGGCGGCGACGGCAGAGGCTATTCATGCCCATGGGTCACTGGCGGGAATCGAGTTGTGGCATGGCGGGGCGCATGCATCGAACCGCATGACTCGGCTGCCGGGGGTGGCGCCGGTCACGACGCCGGCGATGTTTCATCTGCCGGCCACGGCGCGGGCGATGGACCGGGCGGATATTCGGGCCTTTCGGGGTTGGCAGCGGGCGGCGGCGCTGCGGGCCAAACAGGCGGGGTTTGACATCATCTATGTCTATGCCGGACATGACTATCTGCCGTTTCAGTTCTTGAGCGGGCGGTCGAACACGCGGGGCGATGACTACGGCGGGTCGATTGAAAACCGGGCGCGGCTTTTGCGCGAGATGATCGAAGACACCAAGGAGGCTGTCGGGGATACCTGTGCGGTCGCCTTGCGGATGGCGGTGGATGAACTGCACGGTCCGCGCGGGATCACCTCGGAGGGCGAGGGGCGGGAGGTTGTCGAAATGCTTGCGGAACTGCCGGACCTGTGGGACGTGAATGTGGCGGGGGCCCTTGGGAACGACAGCAAAAGCGCGCGGTTTTCGCAGGAGGGGTATCAAGAGGAGTATATCCGTTTCGTCAAGGGCGTGACCAGCAAACCGGTGGTGTCGGTCGGGCGCTTTACCTCGCCCGAGACGATGGTGTCCCAGATCAAGCGGGGCGTTCAGGATTTCATCGGGGCGGCGCGGCCGTCGATTGCGGACCCGTTTTTGCCCGCAAAAATCCGCGAGGGGCGGGCGGATGAGATCCGCGAGTGCATCGGCTGCAACATCTGTCGGGCGGCGAACAATGAGGGGGTGCATCTGCGTTGCACCCAGAACCCGACGATTGCCGAGGAGTGGCGCAAAGGCTGGCACCCCGAGCGTGTTGCGGTGGTGACCAAGCGTGAGCGGGTTCTGGTGGTGGGCGCGGGTCCGGCGGGGCTGGAGGCGGCACTGGTGCTGGGACGCCGGGGCTATGAGGTGGCGCTGGCCGATGAGGGGCGCGAGGTGGGCGGCCGGATCAACCGCGAGGCCACCCTGCCCGGGCTGGCAACCTGGGGGCGGGTCCGCGACTGGCGGGTGGCCATGATCGCCAAATTGCCGAATGTCGAGGTGTTCCGCGGGTCGCGGATGGCGGCGGCGGATGTGGAGGCGTTCGGCGCCGATCATGTGGTGCTGGCCACCGGGTCGCATTGGCGGCGCGATGGGGTGGGGGTGTTGGGGGTCGAGGGGTTTGCAGCGCAGGCGCTGACACCGGATGATATCTTTGCCGGGGCTGCGGTTTCGGGGCCGGTCGTGATTTATGACGACGAGCATTATTTCATGGGTGGTGCATTGGCCGAACGGCTGCGCAACGCGGGGCATGAGGTGACGCTGGTGACACCGCAGGCCACGGCATCGGCTTGGACGGCGATGACGGATGAGCAGGGATTTGTGCAGGGGCGGCTGCTGGATCTGGGGGTGCGGCTGGTGTTGTCGACCTTTGCGCTGGGGCAGGGGCCGGGGGTGCTGCGCACCGCATGCGCCTATACCGGGCGCGCGGGGCAGGAGGACTGCGGCACGTTGGTTCTGGTGACGGGACGGTTGCCGGACGATGCGTTATGGCAGGCGTTGAGGGGGCAGGCGGTGCGGGTGGGTGATTGCCTTGCGCCTTCGTCAATTGCCGATGCGGTCTATGCCGCGCACCGCCTTGCGCGGGGACTGGGCGAGCTTGAGGATGATGTGCCACGGCGGGAGTTTGCGCCCTATCGGTGAGGAAGATGGGCAAACCGACCTTCCGCCAGCGGAAGGCCGAACTGCCCATCCTACAAAAGTGACTTGTAGGATGGGCAATATGCCCATCTTGGTCAGGGGGACCACATGAGCCGTAGAGCAAGATCGGGACGGGTTACCGGCGGCATCGCGCAGCGCCCCTTTGGCCAGGTGCCGCGCCTGTATCCGCCGATCGAGGTGCTGTCGGCCGATCAGGTCGCGTCCATCCACAACGCTGCGCTGACCGTGCTGGCGCGCACCGGCATGCGGGTTCTGGACCCCCATGCGCGCGCAGTTTATGCGTCGGCAGGCGCAAGGGTGGTGGCCGAGACGGTGTTTCTGGACCCCGGTCTGGTGGCCGGGCGGTTGGCGACAGTGCCCGCGCGGTTCACCCTGTCTGCGCGCAACCCATCGAAATCGCTGCGCTTTGGTGGCAATGATTGCGTCTTTACCTCGGTTGGCGGGCCGGCCTATGTCATGGACATCGACAAGGGCCGCCGCGATGGCACCCATGCCGAGATGTGCGATTATCTGCGGATCATCCAGTCGCTGAACGTCATCCAACAAGAGGGTGGCGGCCCGTTCGAGCCGTTGGATCTGAACCCCAACACCCGGCATCTGGACATTTATCTGGCGCAGATCACCCTGTTGGACAAGTCGTGGCAGACCCAGACGCTGGGCCTTGCCCGCACGATGGACGGGCTGGAAATGGCGGCGCTGATGTTCGGGGTTCCGGTGGACCGGTTGCCCTGCTGCCTGCTGGGCATCATCAACACCAACTCGCCCCTGACGCTGGATATTCCGATGGCCGAGGGGTTGATAGCCATGGCGTCGCACGGTCAGGTCAATGTGATCACGCCGTTTACCCTGTCTGGCGCGATGGCTCCGGTCACGATCGGTGGCGCGCTGGTGTTGCAACATGCCGAGGCGATGTCGGGCATCGTGCTGACGCAGATCGTGCGGCCGGGGGTGCCGGTGATGTATGGCGGGTTCACCAGCAATGTCGACATGCGGTCAGGCGCGCCGGCCTTTGGCACGCCGGAATATGCCAAGGCGGCGCAGGCATCGGGCCAGTTGGCGCGGTTGATTGGCGTGCCGTTCCGGTCCAGCAATGTCACCGCCGCCAATGCGGTCGATGCGCAGGCGGCTTATGAAAGCCAGATGGCGCTGTGGGGGTCGATCATGGGTGGCGCGCATCTGATCGAACATGGCGCGGGGTGGATGCATGGCGGGCTGACCGCCAGTTTTGAAAAGCTGATCCTGGATGCCGAGATGTTGCAGATGATGCAGGCCTACCTGGAGCCGATCGCGACGGACCCCGACAGTCTGGGTCTGGACGCGATTGCCGAGGTCGGGGCGGGCGGCCATTTCTTTGGCACCGCCCACACCATGACCCGGTATGAAAGCGCCTTTCACACCCCGATGTTGTCGAATTGGGACAATTACCCCAATTGGGTCGAGCGGGGGTCGGTTGAACTGCCGCAGCGCGCCAATGCGGTCTGGAAACAACTGTTGGCCGAATATGACCAGCCCGCGCTGGACGCTGCGGTGGCCGAGGCGTTGGCCGACTATGTAGAGCGGCGCAAGCGCGAAGGTGGCGCGCCGATGAACTGAGGGGGCCGCCTGCCCTTACCCCGGCGTGGCCACCAGACAGCGAAACCTGGCGGCAATGCGGAAACTGCCGTCGGGCTGGCGAAAGGGGGCCAAAGCGGCGCGCATGGCGGCGACATAGGCCGCCTCGCCCGCGTGTTCGATGGCCTTTGCCGCCACCCCGGCCGAGGCTTGGGCCCGGATGCCTGTCGCCTCGTCGGGATAAAACCACGGGCAATCCACGTCAAAAACCTCAGACGGGATCAGGCCGCCTGCCGCTGCAAACGCCCGCAATGCCGCCTCATCCGACAGGGCAAAGGGGCCGGATGCGCCGGGCGGGGACGGCGGCAACAGGGGCTTGAACGCCGCCACGACCGACGCCGCCTGCATCCCCGCAGGTTCGCCCCATGTCATGACGACGACCTTGCCGCCGGGTCGGGTTACCCGCCCGGCCTCGCGCAGGGCCTGCGCCGCATCCCCGGCGTATTGAAAGGAATTGAATCCGGTGACGAGGTCGAAACTGTGATCGGCCCAGGGCAGAGCCTCGATGTCGCCATGGCGAAAATCGCCGTCCGGGGTGCGATCGCGGGCAATGTCCAAGAGCGGTACGGCAGCATCAATGCCGCACACCGCCGCCCCGCGTTTGGCCGAAAAGGCCGCCGCCATACCCGCCCCGCAACCCGCATCCAGATGGCGGGTGCCCGGACCGACCGCCGCATGGGCCAGTACGGCATGATAGGCGGTGGCACATTGGCCCTCCTGCAAATCCGCCCAGTCGCGGGCACGCGCCCCCCACAGGCGGCCATTGGTTTCAGAAGTCTGCTTGGACATGATGTTTCCCCTGAAATTAGAGAAAGGCCTTGGTTGAAAATACCGTGACCAAGCACCTGTCGGGTCAGCATAGCAGGACACCCCGAAGGGAGTCCTGCTCAATCAGAATGTCATGCCCAAATGCCCGCGGCGGCTGACAAAGGCCGAAAGGGTTGCCAGATCGTTAATATTTTAAAACCAAGCCATTGATTAGAAACGATTTTATAAAGTGTCCAGATCTGGACGCTATTTTTCGAAGCGGGGCTTGCGGCTCCAGGTCAGGGCATCGCCGATCATCTGGTTCAGGTTTGACCGTGTCGGGGTCCAACCCAGTTCGGTGACGGCGCGGCTGGACCCGGACACCAGCATGGTGGCATCGCCGGGGCGGCGGGCGCCCTCGACGATGGGAACCGCGCGGTTGGTGACGACGCGGGAGGCCTCGATCACCTCGCGCACCGAAAACCCCTCGCCCGAGCCAAGGCAGAACACCCGATTGCCCTTGCCATCCATGAGCCAGCGCAGGCCCAGCACATGGGCATCGACCAGATCGCTGACATGGACGTAATCGCGGATGCAGGTGCCGTCGGGGGTGTTGTAATCAGATCCGAACACGGTAAGGGCGGGTCGTTTGCCGTCGATGGCGTCCAGCATCAGCGGGATCAGGTGGGTTTCGGGCACGTGCTGTTCGCCCACCTCGCCCTCGGGGTCGGCACCGGCGACGTTGAAATAGCGGAAGATGACGTGGTTCAGGCCATCGCTTTTGCCAAAGTCGCGCAGGATCTCCTCGATCGCCTTTTTCGAGCCGCCATAGGCGTTGATCGGGTTCTGCGGGGTGTCCTCGTCCAGCTTGACCCCGTCCAGGTCGCCGTAGGTGGCACAGGTCGAGGAAAAGACAAAGTTGCGCACACCTGCGGCCAGCGCCGCCTCGATCAGGTTCAGGGACCCGTTGACGTTGGTGCGCCAGTATTTGCCGGGATTGGACATCGATTCGCCCACCAGCGACAGGGCGGCAAAATGCATGACGGCGATGGGTTTGTATTGGGCAAAGGCCGCGTCGATGCTGGCGCGGTCCAGAAGGTCGCCCTGAAACAGCGGACCAAACCTGACAGCCTCGGCCCAGCCGGTGGTCAGATTGTCAAACGCGACCGGGATGAATCCAGCCCGCGCCAGCGCCTTGCAGGCATGCGCCCCGATATAGCCCGCACCACCCGTGACAAGAACATGCATCCGAAAACCCCAAGTAGATACTACGCGAATTTAAGTGCCCGAGGGCACCCGCGTTGTCCAGCCTAAATGGCTGGTCAGGCAGGGCCGGTCCAAGTCAGGGACAAAACTCGTCATGCAGCATTTGAACCACACGGGCGGTGCGGCCACCGACGAGCGAATAAATCATGCTGCGGCCCCGCCTTTCGGTGGTGACCAGACCGTCGGCCCGCAGACGGGCAAGCTGCTTTGACACCTCGGCCTGAGGCAACATCAAGAGGGCCTCCAACGCACCTACCGGGCAGGGCCCCTCGGCCAGGCGGCACAACACGACAAGGCGGGACGGGTGCGACAGGGATTTCAGAAAATCAGTGGTCAGGTTCGCCCGTGCCAGCATATCATTGGCAAAACCGGTTACAGCGGGCGCAGTTTGGGCCGGTTCGATGTCCATCATGGTCCGTCCTGTTCTTGGGTTGGTCGGTGCAGCAGCACAGGCGCCGCAGACCTGTGTCCCGGCAGGTGCCCTTTCACCGCAGGATGTCAATGCCAGTGCACGGCTTTGTCAAGGCGGCGGTCCGGTTCAGGGCGGTTTCGCACAGGTCATATTGCCCAAGGCGCATATAATTAAGGCGGAATGTCATGGTGTGTGCAGTGGCGCTGGCCGATATCAGGGTATTGCGGGCAGGCGGATCAGGCCATGCCCATAGGCCGGTCAGAGCGGAAAAGGCGACAGGATCGCCGTGGTCCCCAAGGACCCCGACTGTCATTTTGTGCCGTCCAACGCCCGAGTTGCCGCCGGAAGGCGTGACGGCCAGAAGATCGCATCTGTGGGCGTTGGTGGGCTGAAGATATGGCCGGCGCGCACGGCTTGCGCCGGTTTCATGGCTGAAACCGGTATCATGGCGCACGCGGTGAGGATTGGTCACAATCCTACGAGAGCAAGGACCAAACTGTGTGCGATGATGGATCGCCGCCTGTCTGGTGGATTTCCGGGGCAGTGGCATGACCTTTGTCACGTAACCGCAGCGCGCTGTGCCCTGCGAGTTGGTCGACACAGGGCCAAAGAGGTCATCAGGCCAAAGTCGGGCTTGAGCGGGACTGTCTGCGCCCCTTTCGCGACGGATCCTCAAGCCCCATTGCGAAAAGGCGGCCAGGAGGATGCCAGGCATCAAAAAGTCAAAAGCGGCGAAGATGGCCGGGGCAAGTCGGGCCCATAAAGGCTGCGCTGCACAATTCCCGCAAACCGCAGTCTTTGCCGCACTTTTTGACCGTAGGGACTTGCACCGCGTGACAATTGCGTCTAACTGCCCGCCACGTCATGGCGAAACATCGGCCTGACCCCGGCGCTGCAGTAGCTCAGTGGTAGAGCACTCCCTTGGTAAGGGGCGGAGCCGGAGACGGAAGTAGCTGTTTAGGTGGGGGATTTCCGAACCCTGCCGACTTCGGGGTAACGCCCGGGGTTACGTTTCGGAAAAAGGCGGCTGTGGTAGCTCAGTGGTAGAGCACACCCTTGGTAAGGGTGAGGTCGAGAGTTCAATCCTCTCTCACAGCACC
>JANNAF010000470.1:0-15069 GCA_031384005.1 Rhodobacterales bacterium
CTCGCTCGTCTTTTCCGGTTGAACCAAGAGCGGGCCGCAAAGACCTCAACTCCGGAGTCCCCATGATTTTTACAACCCTCGGAAAGCTGGTTTCCGCCCTTTGCATCATCGCAGCAGTTGGGATTTGCGCTTACCTTTACAACCTGTTGATCAGGCCAGGCGCGCCGACGCTTGACCTTGCAAATCCCTTGCTCGTTCCATTGATCGCAAGCGCTTCAATGGCCGTATTCCTGTTCGTCTTTGGCATCCTTCTAGGGGTGTTCTGCGAGATCAGCAGCAATCTGCGACGGTTGAAGTGGACACCTTGAAGGTGCCCGCAATTTGTGGCCCACGCCGGGTGCCAAAACACGCAAGGCACAGAAAGTCCAATTCGGCCTGTCACAGATAACTCAAAGAGGATTCCATGATTTTCACGAAACTTGGTCTATTCATCGCCTGGCTGGCGTTCTGCTTTGGGGTATTGCGGGTGGGAATGGGCTTCTTGGGTGCGGTTGGGGCCGACGATGGTTACGCCTTTGCACAAAGGTATCTTGCAACCAACACCACGGGTGAGGCCATCAACCAAGGCACTTATATGGTCATCTTCGCCGTTGTGCTGGGCATCTTGATTGAAATCAGCAAGTCTCTCGCAGCACGACCAAAGGGGCCTACATGACCCGACAAGACCTTCACGCCCGCATGGCCGATCTTCCAGCAGACACGCCCCGCCACCTAGCCCTGAGTCATGCCTTGGCTGAGGGGGCAGGCTATGGCCGGGCCTGGTATCGGACTCAATGCGAACACTGGCAGGGCTGGCTTGGGGCCTTTGACGGGCCGGGGGTATCAAATGTCTAGGGACGCTTCGCCAAGGGACCGGCTAGGTAGGCTTCTGTGTGCATCTCCAATTCAGGGATTGGCGGTAGGGGGGTGTTAGCATGTCTGGCCGGGTAGTTTGGGGGACCGGGTTGGGTAAGCGTCCTGTGCTAAACCGCGACATTTAAAGTTTGCGGCTAAGATGGCTGACAACCCGTGAATTCCGGGGGCATCCGACAAGAAATGGGGATTTTTTGGGGGAAGTGATTTTCTATATCCTTAATTATATTAGGGTAATCATATGGTTATGAGTATATATTGGCGGACACCGCCTCCGCCATTATCCGCCTTGCGAACCACTGACACCCCCATGCCGGGCGCAGAATTTTCCGTGTTTTCAAAGGGGTTTGCGGGAACTGTCCGAACCTCAGAAACCGCGCGTCGGACCCGTTTCGGGCTCTGAATGCGCCTCCGGCTCAGGTCGAGCGAACCTCGCCATTTCAAGTTCGTTCGTTTTTCCCCTGAATTTACAATGGCCTGACGTTCGGCACCGCCAAAACCCTGCGATGCGTTCCGAACGACGCCGTTGGGGTCAGAGCCGAGACGCACGGTAGGCATGTCGGGTGGGATGCCAGCGTAAACCAACGGATCGGCGAGGACAGTTTCGATGGCATTTCGTCGGATACCGCTGATGACAATCGCTTTTTCCGCGGCTAGCCTGGCGCGATGTCGAACGGGCCATGGACAGATGCAGAGAACGACCTGATCGTTGCGGATTACTTCGCGATGCTGGCTGCGGATGTCGCGGGCCAGCCCTACAACAAGGCCGAACACAATCGCGATCTTCAGGCCCGCATCGACCGCAACCGCAGTTCCATCGAGTTCAAGCACCAGAACATCAGTGCAGCTTTGCAGGGGCTCGGTGAAACATGGATCCCCGGCTACAAGCCTGCCGTCAACTTGCAGATGACCCTGGTCGATGCTGTGGCGCGCTGGCTCGCGCTCAATCCGGCCTGGTTGGGCCGGACGCCACGCGCGCTCAAAGCGACGGGTATGGCCGACATGGCCCGGCTGTGGATCGGACCGCCACCAACGCTGTCGAACCAGCCCCCGCCGGCCGAGCTGGAGCAGATGCTGCACATCGCGCGCAAGTTCGATGTGGCCGAACGGGATGCCCGCAACCGCGCGCTTGGCCGGGCTGGGGAGGAACGGGCGCTGGCACATGAAAAGTCTGCGCTGGCCGATGCCGGGCGAAGCGATCTGGCTCGCAAGGTTCGCTGGGTGTCGGAAGAGGTTGGCGATGGCGCGGGCTATGACATCGAAAGCTACGCGCCGGACGGTCGGCCCCGCCTTATTGAGGTCAAGACGACGAACGGCTGGGAGCGCACGCCCTTTCACATTTCCCGCAATGAGCTGGCCGTGGCCGAGGAGCGGCGGGCAGACTGGTGCCTGATGCGGCTGTGGAATTTCTCACGGGAACCTAAGGCGTTTGAACTGCGCCCGCCGCTGAACGCACATGTATCACTGACCGCGACCAGCTTTCAGGCCAGCTTTCACTGAGCGGTCAGTCGAACACTCGCCCGGGCTGATCGGCCCATGGCAACTCTGCCACCCCGCACAGGTCCTTGAGCGTCAGCACCGTGGGTTCACGCTGCAGGACCAGCCGCTCCAACACCGATGGCGACAGCCATGCCAGCCGAATTATGCGGCTGACGTAGCGGTCGGAGAAACATTCCTTTGCGGCCAGATCGGCGAGCGTGGTGACTTCGCCACGTTCGATCAGTTGCCGCCAACGCCATGCGAGACCGATTCCGCGCAAGACGTGCGGATCCTGCCCTCGCTCCATTTCGACCTCGACCTCTTTGGGCGGCAGGATGCGCGGGCGGCCGCCGCGCTTGCGGATGGTCAGCGGAATATGGATGCGCAGTGTGTCGTTCATCACGCCACCTGCTTTCTTGGCGGTGCGACAAGGGCGGCGATTGCCCCAAGACCCTCGTGGCGCAGATCAACGGCCAGCCCTGCTTCTCCCACCGTCACACGGGCGACCAGCAGCTGCACAACGCGCGCTTGTTCGGCCGGGATCAGCGCTGTCCACATCTTTTCGAATTGGGCCAGTGCCGCCGAGACGTCCGCCTCGCCAAGGTCGAGTCGATCCTTGCGCAGCACCTTGGCCACGCGATGTGCGGCTTCGGGTGTGCGCAGCAGGCGGCGGATTTCGCCGATCACTGCATCCTCGACCATGCCGCCCGGCAGGCGCTGAGGGCCGCGCAACACGGCATCAGGCCGCTTCTGGATGACGTCCATCGCGACGTAGTAGCGGTAGAGCCGTGTGCCCTTCTTGGTGTGATGCGGGGTCATGGCCACGCCGCTCTCGGTGAAAATCAGCCCTCGCAGCAGGGCCGGTGCGGGCGCCCGCGCCACGGCGATCCGAGCGACACGGTTGTTGGCCAGCACATCGTGGACCTGCGCCCATAGTGCTTCGTCGATGATCGCTTCATGCTCACCGGGGAAGGCTTCGGTCTTGTGCACGGCCAGCCCGCGATAGACCCGGTTGTGCAGCAGCTTGTAGAGGTAGCCCTTGTCCAAGGACTTGCCCTTCTTGGTCTGGATCCCGCGGGTGTGCAGCTCATCGATCACCTGCGTCGTGGAGCTGGACCGCGCGAACAAACGGAAGATTGTCTGCACCGCCTCGGCCTCGGCCGGGTTCACGACCAGCTTGCGGTCCTTTACATCATAGCCCAATGGCACCGGCCCACCCATCCAGATGCCCTTTCGGCGCGAGGCCGCTATCTTGTCGCGGATCCGCTCGCCGATCACCTCGCGTTCGAACTGGGCGAAGGACAGCAGGATGTTCAGCGTCAGCCGCCCCATGGATGTGGTGGTGTTGAAAGACTGTGTGACCGAGACAAAGGTCACGCCGTTTCGGTCGAAGATCCCGACCAGCTTGGAGAAATCCATCAGCGCGCGCGACAGCCGATCTATCTTGTAGACCACGATGATGTCGATCAGCCCGTCCTCGATGTCGGCGATCAGCTGCTTCAGCGCGGGGCGATCCAGATTGCCGCCGGAAAAACCGCCATCATCATAGCGGTCACGCAGGCAGACCCAGCCTTCAGCACGCTGGCTGGCGATATAGGCCTCGCAGGACTCGCGCTGCGCGTCGAGACTGTTGAACTCCATGTCGAGCCCTTCCTCGCTCGACTTGCGGGTGTAGATGGCGCAGCGAAGGCGACGGACCGGTTCGGTTTTGGGTGGTTTGGTCATCGGCTGAACCCCGAACTCGCACTATGGGCGAGGCCAAAGAACTTCCATCCGTTCCGATTGGTCCCGGTGATCGCGCGCGCCGCAGCAGAAAGCGACTTGAACCGCCGCCCCTGCCATTCAAACCCATCGGCGCGAACAGTGACGGAGTGTTCGACTCCCTCCCAATCCCGGACCAGCCGGGTACGGCTGCAACGCAAGTGTCGGCGCTGTTTGGTGCTGCGACGCCCGGCAGTTTCAGCGTGTCGGGCGAGAGCGTCAGCTTCACCGGCTCACCCAGCGACTGGGGTCTGCGCCGCATGGTACTTCACTACGCGCACCTTTGCGCAGCTGCGGGCGGGGTCGATGCCTTCCTGATCGGCACCGAGATGCCCGGCCTGACCACCATCCGCTCGGGGGCCAGCACTTATCCTGCCGTCACCGCCTTCAAGACCCTCGCGGCCGACGTGAGCACCATCCTCGGCGCGGGCACCAAGATCGGCTATGCCGCCGACTGGTCGGAATACTTCGGCCACCATCCGCAAGACGGCAGTGGCGACGTCTATTTCCACCTCGACACGCTCTGGTCGGACGCCAACATCGACTTCGTCGGCATCGACAACTATCTGCCGCTGTCGGACTGGCGCGACGATTTCGACCATGCCGATGCGCTTGAAGGTTGGCCCGCAATCTACGACCGTGCCTATCTGCAGGCGAACATCGCGGGCGGCGAAGGCTTCGACTGGTTCTATGCCAGCACCGCCGACCGCTCCGCGCAGATCCGCACGGCCATCACCGATGACGCGGCAGGCAAACCGTGGGTGTTTCGCCCCAAGGATATCCGCGCATGGTGGACGAACCCGCATTTCAACCGGCCGGGCGGGGTGGAGAGCGGCTTGGCCACCACATGGGTGCCGCAATCCAAGCCCATCCGCTTCACCGAACTGGGCTGCCCGGCCATCGACCGGGGCACCAACCAGCCCAACGTCTTCTTCGATCCGAAATCATCGGAAAAGGGTTGCCGCGGTCAAGGCGGGCATCGTGCGGCTGACAGCACTCAGGGCCGAACTGGAGCGGATGCTGGTCCATCGCGCGGGCGGCAGGATTGCCGATTGCCGCGTGGTCGAGGTTTTGGGCACCCATGCGAAAGGCCAGGCGGACCATGCCGCGTCCGGACACCTGACCGCGGTCGCAGGATGAGTTCTGGTCCCACTGTGGCGATTTATGCGCTTGCCGCACAGGCGGAAATCGCTGGTCTGGCTTTGGTTGGTCGAGGGGCAGCGCCCGGATGGCTGGAATGCCACTGGGGCGGCGGTCATCCTGTTTGCGCCCCGCGCCGCCTGAAACCGGGTCCGGGGCCGGTCTGGGCCAACCTTGTGGCCCCCTGCAACTGCAATCCGCCAATCACCGCACCCAACGTCGTCAGCGGTTCTGCCCTGCCTTTCGCCGGGAACAGGCCCAAATGCCCACGGCACCCGGATATGACAATGCCGCCCCGCGCGGTGCGTCGGGGCGGCATAGTCTTTGGCTAAAGCAGCGTCTTTGGCCATGGCAGCGTCTTTGGCTATGGCAGCAGGGCCTTGTGGCCATGCCGGGGTTTGGGGTGGCCCGCCGGACCGTGCCCCAACGGGGCCCGGTCCGGATGGCCTGTTTGCGTCACGACGACTGCGACCCGTTCGGTGCGCCGTCGCGGGTCTTCCACAGCGAATAAAAGATGCCCGACGCGATAATGCCAATGGTGATTGCCAGCGACAGATAGGGGTCGAACTTGCCGAAAAAGTAGCTGTAAAACCCCTTCATCCCGATAAACACCATCACCAAAGCCAGCGCATATTTAAGATAATGGAACCGGTGCACCAGCGCTGCCAAGGCAAAATACAGCGCCCGCAGACCAAGGATCGCCATGATGTTGGCCGTGTAGACGATAAAGGTGTCGGTTGTGATCAAAAAGATCGCAGGCACCGAATCGACGGCAAAGATCACGTCGGCAAAGTTGATCACGACCAGCGCCACGAACAGCGGCGTCGCAAACAAGACCATCTTTTTGGTCTCGGGATGCGGCTGACGCACAAAGAACTTTTGGCCGTGGAATTCCTTGGTCACATTCATGACACGGGATACCAACTTGACCATTGGGTTTTTGGATATGTCCGTCTCGCCTTCCTTGACCACCAGCATCTTGATCCCGGTAAAGAACAGGAATGCAGCGAAAATCAGGGTCATCCAGCTGTAGGTCGACACCAGTTCAGCACCAACTGCGATCATGATCCCGCGCAGAATGATCACGCCAATGATGCCCCAGACCAAGGCGCGGTACTGGTACTGACGCGGAATTGCGAAATAGCCAAAGATCAGCGAAATCACAAAGACATTGTCGATCGAGAGAACCTTCTCGATGATATAGCCTTGGAAATAGGATGCGACGGGGTTGGTTCCGTCCGTGGTCACCAAGGTGCCATTGGCCCATGCCCACCAGATATAGCCACCAAACGCAATCGCGATCATGATATAGAAGGCGGACAGCTTCAGGCTCTCGGCCACGCCGATTTCGTGGTCGTCCTTGTGCAGAACGCCAAGGTCAAAGACCATCAGCGTCACGACAATCGTCAAGAACATCAGCCACAGCCACAACGGCTTGCTGACAACTTCGTAGAACAGAAAATCCATGGTGTCCCCTTGGCACTTTGTTGTTGCAGGCTGGGGCTAATCTCGAAAAGACAACGGGCCCCGGTCATTCAGCGCCGACATCACAAGCCTGTATATACCTGTCAGAGGGGCCCGGTCGCTGAGCGGCAAATATGTGCAGGGTCCGTGGCTGTCAAGGGGCGGCACAGATCAAATCCCACGGCGCGGCTTTTGCGCCTTGAAACCGGTTTTCAGTCTGGCATCGGGTGGCGTCTGGCGTCTGGTTGATATGCATCAAGGCTCGCAACGGCCAGACCCGGCATATTGCCCGGATAACCCCCAAGGGCGCTGCTGGTCGGCGTTTGGGGGGGGCGCGCCATTGCCGTTTTCAACCAAGGAAAAACCCCATGCCCCACCGCATCGCCTATCTGCCTCTGAACACCTATCCCGAGGCAGCACCCGATCCGGCCATCCTTGCCGCAGTGGGTTTCGCGGCCGGGTTGGGGTGTGCGTTGCATGTGGCGACCTTTGCCGTGGATGTGCCGCAGACAGTCTCGCCGATCAGCGGCTATTTCATCAATGTCGAGGGGATGGCCCGCACAGCCGAGGACCGCAGCAAGGCCGAGTCCGCGCGCCTGCAGGCCCTGATCGCGGGTGCGCTGCCGTCCGCCGTGACCGCCACGACGGCGTCCCATACCGTGGTGCTGGGCGCCGCCCCCGCCGCCGCCGCAACCGAGGCGCGGTTGTTTGATCTGGTTTTGGTGCCATGGTCGGACAACACGCTGTCGGCGCAGGATATGGCGCAGGTGTTGGTGTTTGATGCGGGTGTGCCGGTGATCTTGATACCGCCAACGGCAAAGAAAGAGGCGATCGAACACATCGCCGTCGCATGGGATGGCAGCCGGGTCGCCGCGCGCGCGTTGCAGGATGCGCTGCCGCTGTTGGCGCCAGGCGGGCGGATTTCGGTTCTGACCGTGCAGGACGAAAAAACGCTGGGCGCATCGGTCACGCCGCAAACCCTTGCGGTGGCGCTGGAGGCACGGGGCTATGCCGCGCGGGCTGTCAGCGTCACCCTTGACGGCCGCTCGATTGCCACGGCGCTGCAGGATGCAAGCCTGTCACAGGGGGCGCAGCTGATGGCCATGGGCGGTTTTGGCCATTCCCGCCTGCGCGACTTTATCCTTGGCGGGGCGACCAAAGGTGTCTTGGCCGATTTGCGGTTGCCGGTTCTGCTGGCCCACTGACCGGCGCGTCTGGACAGCGCGCCTGGACCGTGCGTCTGGACCGTGCGCCGCTTGCATCAATCCGCGTCGACGAACACCTCGGCCCGCTTTTTGCGCACCGAGGGCATCAGCACAACCACCAACACCACCAGCGTCAGCACCAGCAAGGTGGCGCTGATCGGTCGGGTCAAAAAGGTGGTGGGGTCGCCACGTCCAAGGATCATCGCACGGCGCAGGTTTTCCTCCAGCAACGGCCCCAGCACAAAACCCAGCAACAACGGCGCAGGCTCGCAGCGCAGCTTTAACAGGACATAGCCCAGCAACCCGAACCCCGCGACGGCGTACAGATCGTAAACATTTGAATTAACAGAATAAACCCCAATGGAACAAAACGCCATGATGATGGGGAACAGCACGTGATAGGGCACCTTCAACAGTTTGACCCACAGCCCGATCAGCGGCAGGTTCAACACGATCAGCATCAGGTTGCCGATCCACATGCTGGCAATGATGCCCCAGAACAGCGCGGGCTGATCGGTGGCCACATTCGGCCCCGGCACGATGCCCTGAATGATCATCGCCCCCACCATCAACGCCATGACCGGGTTGGCCGGTATCCCCAGCGTCAGCAGCGGGATGAAACTGGTCTGCGCCCCGGCGTTATTGGCGCTTTCTGGCCCCGCAACGCCCGCGATGGCGCCCTTGCCAAACGCCTCGGGTGTTTTCGAGATGCGCTTTTCCACGGTATAGGACGCAAAGGCCGCCAGAACCGCGCCGCCGCCGGGCAATATGCCCAAGGCCGATCCCAATATGGTGCCCCGCACCATCGGTGCCAGCATCGCCTTGAGATCGGCCCGCGACGGCCACAGCGTCCCCAGCTTGGTGCCCAAAACCGTGCGGTCCTGCTCACCCTCCAGATTGCGCAGGATCTCGGCAATGCCAAACACCCCAACTGCCAGCGCGACAAAGTTCAACCCGTCGGCATAGGCCGTGATGCCAAAGGTGAACCGCGGCGTGCCGGTGTAGATATCGGTGCCGACAACGCCCAGCAGCAACCCCAACACCACCATCGCCAGCGCCTTCAGGATCGACCCGTGTGCCAATGCAATGGCCGACACCAGACCCAGCAACATCAGGCTGAAATACTCGGCCGCGCCGAATTTCAGGGCGATCACCGTCAGGGGCGGCGCAAAGACCGCCACCAGCAGTGTGGCCACCGTTCCGGCAAAGAATGACCCCAGTGCCGCGACGGCCAGCGCCGTGCCCGCCTTGCCCTGCCGCGCCATCTGATACCCGTCAATCGCGGTGACGGCAGACGAGCTTTCGCCCGGCATGTTGATCAGTATGGCGGTCGTCGATCCGCCATATTGCGCGCCATAGTAAATCCCCGCCAACATGATCAGCGACGACACGGGTTCCAGCTGAAACGTGATGGGCAGCAACATGGCAATGGTCGCCGTGGCCCCGATCCCGGGCAGCACACCGATCAAGGTGCCAAGGATGACACCGATCAGGCAGAACAACAGGTTTTCCGGGCTGGCCGCAGTGGCAAAGCCAAGGCTCAGGTTTGCAAGCAGGTCCATGATCGCCCCCTAAAACGGCAACCATGGGCCAAACCGCCGGAACGGCAGGCCCAGCGCCACGCTGAATACCAATGTGCAAAACACAGTCACCCCTATCGCCAGCCCCACCGCGTAAACCGGTTTCAACTGCAATCCGGCCAAAGCCGCGATCAACGTGGTGACAAAGATCGACGGCACAAACCCAAGGCCGCGCACCGTCAGGCCAAAAAACACCGGGGCGGCCAGAATGAACACCATGCCGCGCCACGCATAGTTGCCGATATCCTCGCCCACCGACTTGAACGCCGATGCGACAATCGCCCCGCCCAGACCCATCAGCACCACGGCCAGCACGGCGGGAAAATAGCCCGGACCCATCCGCAAGGTCGTACCCATCTCCAGCCCCAGACATTGCAGGCCGAACACCGCACCAAACAGGATGAACAAGATCCCGGCAGCAAAATCTGCCTTGTTGACCGCCGCCATGACATCGCCCCTTTCGACAGGAAAACGGCCCCGGTGGCACACCGGGGCCGTCTGTGATCAGTCTGCGTAAACGCCTGCCGCCTCGATGATCGGCTGCCACCGGGCAATCTCTGCCTCCAGCTTGGCCTTCAGGGCCGCAGGGGTTGCATCGGCCGCTGACGACGGGGTGGTGCCCAGTTCCGCGAACTTGGCCACGATTTCCGGGTCAGCCAGCGCCTTTTGCAACGCGGCGGCCAAACGGTCGGTCGCCTCGGCCGGGGTGCCCTTGGGGGCATAGATGCCGTGCCAGATCGACACTTCCATCCCCGGCAGGCCAGCCTCGGCCACGGTCGGCAGATCGGGGAAGATGTCCAGACGGGCCGGGGTCGTCACGGCGAACCCCTTGATCGTGCCGCCCTTGATCTGCTCTGTGGTGTTGGTCGACTGGTCACACATGATGTCGATCTGCCCGCCCAGCAGTTCCGTCATGGCCGGACCGGTGCCCTTGTAGGGTACGGTCACGATGGGCGCGTCGACGGCCTGCATGAACAACATGCCGCACAGATGCGACGCCGCCCCGATGCCGGCATTGGCCATCGTGATCGTCTCGGCGTTTTCTTTGACATAGGCGATGAACGACGCCATGTCGGTCGGCTCGAAATCCTTGCGCGCCACCAGCGTCATCGGAACCTCGGTCACCAGACCGACATATTCAAACGCCTCGGTCGGGCTATAGGCCAGGTTGCGGTACAGCGTGGCGGATGTGGCCATGCCGATGTGGTGCAACAACACGGTATAGCCGTCGGCCTCGGCGCCCGCGACCTGACCCGCCCCCAGCGTGCCACCCGCGCCGCCGACGTTTTCAACGATGATCTGCTGGCCAAGGTCAGCCGACATCTTTTCCGCCACCAGACGGCCCACCGTATCGGTCGGGCCACCTGCGGAAAACGGCACGACCATGGTGATCGACCGGTCAGGATAGGTTTGCGCGAACACGGCGGATGCCGTGAGTGCGGTTGCCGCAGCAAGTGCGGCGAGTTTGACGGACATGGCCATTGGTTCCTCCCAAAACGTGGCAATTTACGCCGCGCACGGATCGGTGCTGCGGATAACGGCGACAAAGCGGGTTTTGCGGTGGTGGCGCAAGCGTGGCGCGGGGCCAGGATGACAGAACTGTGACGCCGCAACGCGGCAATGGGTGGATTGCGAAACATCGGGCCGCGGCGCTTGGGTGGAAATCCACCCGTTCAACGGTCAGTCGTCGCTGTCCTCGATCAACCGCCGGTCCAACCCGTGCTTTTGCATCTTTTCATACAGCGTCTTGCGGGACACGCCCAAGGATTCGTAAACCCGTCGCAACCGCCCGCCATGTGCCGCAATGGCACCGGCAATGACCGACCGTTCAAACCCCGCCACCCGGTCGGCCAGCCGTGGCACCTCGGGCCCCGAACTGCCGGGCATCCAGTCCAGACCCAGCACAAACCGGTCGGCGGTATTGCGCAACTCGCGCACATTGCCGGGCCAGTCGCGGCCCGCCAGATCCGCCAGCATTTCCGGCTCTGGCGTGCGGTCGGGGGCAGAATGACGCGCTGCCGCCTCGCGGACCAGTTGCAGGAACAACAGCGGAATATCCTCGCGCCGGGCCGACAGGGGCGGCACACGCAACAGCGCCACGTTCAGGCGCCAATACAGATCCTCGCGGAACGCCCCCTTGGCGACCTCGGCCGCCAGATCGGTTTTTGATGTTGCAATGAACCGCACATCCAGCGGGATCGCGTCATTGGACCCCAGCCGCGTGATCACCCGCTCTTGCAACACCCGCAGCAGTTTGGCCTGCACGTCCAGCGGCATCTGGCCCACCTCGTCCAACAGGACCGTCCCGCCGCGCGCATGTTCAAACCGCCCGAACCGCGCCCGCATCGCCCCGGCAAAGGCCCCGGCCTCATGGCCAAACAGTTCAGACTCGATCAGTGCCGCAGGCAGGGCGGCACAGTTCACCGCCACGAACGGCTTGGCGCTGCGCGGTGACAGATCATGCATGGCATGGGCCACCACCTCCTTGCCCGCCCCGGTTGGCCCGATAATCAAGGCATCCGCCTCGGACGCCCCGATGGCGCGCAACCGGTACCGCAGGTCGATCATGACCGCAGACCGCCCCGGCAACCGCGTCTCCATATCATCGCGCTGCCCTGCGGCGGCGCGCAGACGGCGGTTTTCCAAGACCAGCGCCCGGTGGTCCATCGCCCGGCGCAGCACGGCAATCAGCGCCTGCGCCACAAAGGGTTTTTCGATGAAATCATAGGCCCCGCGCCGCATCGCCTCGACCGCCAACTGCACCTCGGCATGGCCGGTGATCAGGATGACGGGCAGGTCGGCGTCCCTGTCACGCAGGCGTTGCAGCAGGGTCATGCCGTCCATGCCCGGCATCCGGATATCGCTGATCACCACCCCGTTCAACCCCGGCCCGGCATGGTCCAACACCTCCTCGGCCGAGGCGAACCCCGTGCCCGCCAACCCCGCCAGTTCCAGCGCCTGCAAGGTCGAGGCCCGCATCTGCGCATCATCATCGACCAGCAAAACCCGCATGGGTATCATTCCGCAGCCTCCCGAACCCGGGCGCAGGCTTGCAGATCCAGCGTGAACACCGCCCCGCCATCGGGGTGATTGGCCACCCGCAAATCGCCGCCGAAATCCTTCATGATGTTATAGGAAATCGACAGCCCCAACCCCAACCCCGACCCGACGCTTTTGGTGGTAAAGAACGGATCGAAAATCCGGTCGGCAATCGCGGCCTGCACCCCCGGCCCATGATCGCGCACAGTCAACAACACCCGTGCGCCGCGCTGCCGCCCGGTCACCTCGATCTGCGGGTCGGCGCAATCTGACATGGCATCCGCCGCGTTGGACAGCAGGTTGACCAGAACCTGTTGCAGCCGCACCGGACCACCGCGCACCGCGGGCAGGTCGTCCGGGATATCGACCGCCACCGGCACCTGTCGCGGGGCGACCATGACCAACGCCTCGGCCACCGCCGCGCGCAGCGCGATGTCTTGCAACGGCGCATCCGGTTTGCGCGCGACATGACGCAAATGGCGCGCAATCGCGGCCATCCGGTCGATCAGCGACAGGATTTGCCCGACATTTTCCCTGGCCCGCACCGTGTCGCCCCGGTCGATCAGGATTGTCGCGGAATCGGCATAGTTGCGCGCAGCGGCCAAAGGTTGGTTGATCTCATGGCTCAGGGCGGCCGACATCTGGCCCAAAGCCGCCAGCTTGCCCGCCTGCACCAGATCACCTTGGGTGCGGCGCAATTCCTGTTCGGTCAATCGCCGCTCGGCAATCTCGGTCTGGATCAGGGCGTTGGCCTGTGCCAGATCCGCCGTCCGCGCCGCCACCCGCCGCTCCAATTCGGCCTTGGCGTGGTCTTGCAGGGCCAGCCGCTCGGTCAGACGGGCGCGGCGTTGCCAGATCAACAGCACCACCCCCGACACCGCCCCCAGAAACGCCAGTGCCGCCAACCACGCCTGCCGATGCAGCGGGGCCGCCTCCAGCATCACATGCACGGTCCACCCGGCCCGAGGCATCAGTCGTTGCGCCGTCAGAAACTCTTGGCCTGCAATGGTCAACACCCCGTCGCCGCGCACCGCCGCCATTTCGGTCAGCGCCACATCGGCATAGCGCCGCGACGCCGTGGTCCGTGCCAGACGTTCCGGGGTCAGCGGCAGCAAACCTTGATACAGCAGGCTGGCATCGGTCGACAAAAACACAATCCCCTCGGGGTCGGTCACCATGATATCGGCATCCTGCGCCCGCCATTCCGCCTCGATCACGTCCAGCCCGATCTTTGCGGCAATCACCCCGACAACCGCCTGGCCCGCATCGCGGATAGGTGCGGCAAAGTAATAGCCGCGCACCCCGGAGGTGGTGCCAATCGCATAAAACCGCCCCCTTTGCCCGGCAAGGGCGGCGGTAAAATAGGGCCGGTAGGCGAAACTTTGGCCCACGAAACTGTCTGCGCGGTGATGGTTTGATGCGGCGATCGTCACGCCATCCGGCATCATGACATAGATGTCAGACGAATCCAGCGCCGCATTGCGTGCCTGCAACCACGCGTTTATCGCCTGAACCTGGCCCGCGTCGCCCGGATTTTGCACCAACCGCAGCACGCGTTCCTGATCCGACAGCAAATCCGGCACCGTCTCGAACCGCCGCAAATGGCCGTCCAGCGCCTGAATGGTCAGACCCAGCGACGCCTCGGCCCGCGCGTGCCCCTGGGCCAGATAAACGCCCGTGGCCGTCCGCGTTGCGGCCACGAACACGGCCAGCGCCCCGGCAAGCCCGACCGCGATCCAGATCACCGAGGGCCTGCGTGTCACGGTCATTGCGCCAATCTCGGTCCCCCGTAGCACTTGGGATCACTGCCACGCCTGATATTGGTCTGCTCTGCGGCATTTGTATAGGGCCCGGGCCCGCAGCGGTCAGTGACCACTGCGCGCCAGAACAAAGTCGAACCCAAGGTCCAGAAACGGCCCGTCGAACCCCGCCGCCGCAGCCTTTGATGGGTCCGCAACCGGATGAAACCTGGCCATCAGGCTCTCCTTGACGCCAAACACCGCGTCCGACCGGATATAGGGATCATCAGGGTCAAAGATATGGGTGACCAGACGGTCAAACCCCGGCGCCTCGACGATGTAATGCAGGTGGGCCGGGCGAAAGGGGTGGCGGCCAAGCGCGGCCAACATCTGACCGACCGGGCCATCATCCGGGATCGGATAGAACCTGGGCTTGACCCCGCGGAAATGATAGCTGCCGTCCGCCCCGGTGCGAAACACGCCGCGCAGGTTGAAATCGGGCTGGATGCCCTTTTGCTGCACGTCGTAAAACCCCTCGTCATTGGCCTGCCACACGTCAATTTTGGCCCCGGCAATCGGGTTGCCGTCGGTGTCCAAGATGCGGCCATGCACCCGCATCGGCTCGCCCTTTTGGTCCAGACAGATGTTTGCCCCCATTGGCAATTCTGGCGCATCCGCCACATGGAACGGCCCCAGAACCGTGCTTTCCGACGCGCCCGATGGTTTGCGGTTGTTGATCGCATCGACCAGCATCGACACCCCCAACACATCGGACAACAAGATGAACTCTTGCCGCCATTCGGTGCACAT
>JANNAF010000502.1:0-1510 GCA_031384005.1 Rhodobacterales bacterium
GAAAGCTATGGTGCGTTCATCGAGGTGCATGTGGCGACCTCGGTCGAAGAGTGTGAAAAGCGCGACCGCAAGGGTCTGTACAAGCTGGCGCGCGAAGGCAAGATCAAGGAGTTCACAGGGATTTCAGACCCCTATGAAATCCCGACCAATGCCGAACTGGTGTTGCAAACCGAAGGGCTGGACGTGGACCACTGCGCCCATCAGGTGATCTTGAAGCTGGAAAGCCTGGGGTTGATCCGGGCCTGACCCCAAAGGGGCGGTGGGTTTCACCCACCCTACCCTTGGCGGGTCGCTGCCGAATAAGACCAGACGCCGCCCCTCACCGGGCGGTGTTTTCACTTATGCCGTCAATGCACCGAAACCGGGGCCATGTCGTGCTGGCGGGCCAGCGCGAAGGCCAGATTGCGGTCGGCGACCAGGGCCACCCGTTCGCCATTGGGGCGGTGGACGGCATAGAGCGTCTCGATCCCTTCGGCCTGCGCTTGCAGGTCTGACGGCAGGTCGGACACCAGAACCGGGCGTACATAGACGATGGCGCGTTCGGCGGCGGGCAGGTTATTGTATTTCACGTCCATGACAGTCTCCTATTTGCGGCCAATGCGGATGGTTTGCACCACGGTTTCGGGGGCTTGCCGGCGCAGGTCGATGTGCAACAGCCCGTGTTCCAGATGGGCGCCACCCACCTCGACCCCGTCGGCCAAAACGAAACTGCGCTGAAACGCCCGGGCGGCGATGCCGCGGTGCAGGTAGACGCGGTCGCCCGCCTCCTCGGCCTGACGGCCGCGCACGACCAGTTGGCGGTCCTCGACCGTGATGGCAAGGTCCTCTTCGTGAAAGCCTGCGACGGCCAGCGTGATCCGGTAGGCGCTTTCGGACGACGCCTCGATGTTGAAGGGCGGATAGCCCTCGGAGGCGGTTTTCGCGGTGCGTTCCACCAACCGCTCCAACTGTTCAAAACCCAGAAGGTATGGGTAGGAGCCAAAGCTCAGTTTTGTCATCGTCATGCCCTTTGCAAAAGCGACATCTGGACGGCAGGCCCGCTGCGGCACCTGCCCTGAATAGTGAATATGGGTCGGGACGGCCCGGGCTGCAAGGGTTTGCCGCAGGGCAATTTCTGCCCATCATTTCTGCCCATCATTTCTGCCCATCCGGGTGCAAAACCTTGCAAATTCTTCCCCTGCACGGCCCGAATCACTGTATCGTTACCGCCAAGCGTGCCCTGAACCAAAGTAGCCGACATGAACGCCCCTTCTGAATTGAACTTTGAAGAAATGCTGCGGATCAGGCTGGGCGTCTTGCGGCAGGACCACCGTGATCTGGATCATGCCATTCATGCCCTGCAAGAGAGTGCACGGGCCGATGCGTTGAGCCTGCGTCGGTTGAAGAAGCAGAAGCTGGCGTTGAAGGACCAGATCGTGAAGATCGAGGATCAGTTGATCCCCGATATTATTGCCTGAGGCGGCGGGCTTCTTGCCTTGGCACCCCTGATCGCGGATAAGCGGCGAAAACC
>JANNAF010000508.1:0-2232 GCA_031384005.1 Rhodobacterales bacterium
AGGAGTTTGTCCTGATGCATGCCGACAACATTCAGGCGACGGGTTTTCTGGAACATATCAAACTGCCCCACTACGTCGATTTTCAGGCCGAGTTGGAAATGGTCCGCCACCTGCGGGCCGAGGCGTTGGCGCTGCGCGAGGCGGCCGAATGATGATGGCACCAGCCCCCACCGGCCCGGCCCGCCCGTTGCCCATGATGACGGTGCAGCCATGACCGATCAAGCCTACAACTTTGCATATCTTGATGAGCAAACCAAACGCATGATCCGCCGCGCCATTCTCAAAGGTCTGGCCGTGCCGGGGTATCAGGTGCCGTTTGCCAGCCGCGAAATGCCGATGCCCTATGGCTGGGGCACCGGCGGGGTGCAGGTCACCGCGGCCTGTCTGGTCCCCGAGGACCGCCTCAAGGTGATCGACCAAGGTGCCGATGACACCACCAACGCCGTCAGCATCCGCAAATTCTTTCAACGCACCGCAGGCGTCGCGACGACCGAGGCGACGACCGAGGCGACCCTGATTCAGACCCGCCACCGCATCCCCGAAACTGCCCTGACCGAGGGTCAGATCCTTGTCTATCAGGTGCCAATCCCCGAACCCCTGCGCTTTTTGGAGCCCCGCGAAACCGAGACGCGAGATGCACGAGCTTGAGGAATATGGCCTGATGCATGTCAAGCTGTACGAGGATATCGCCCGTCACGGCCAGATTGCCACCGCCTATGATTACCCGGTCAAGGTCGAGGGGCGCTATGTGATGGACCCCTCGCCGATCCCCAAGTTTGATAACCCCAAACTGTCGGGCAACCCGGCCATCCAACTGTTTGGGGCAGGGCGCGAACAGCGTATCTATGCCCTGCCGCCCTATACCGATGTCGTCAGCCTTGATTTTGACGACCACCCCTTTGTGGCGTCCAAGGCACCGCATGACTGCGACCTGTGTGGTGCAGGGCACAGTTATCTGGACGAGGTGATCATTGATGATCAGGGCGGGCGGATGTTCGTCTGTTCAGACACCGACTTTTGTGCCGGACGGCGCGCTGCGGGCCATCAAGGTCGGCTTTCGCCCGACCCAATCCCGCATGAAACCGGCCTGAAACCAGTGGAGGATCGGGCATGACCCTGATGCAAAACCTGACGCAAACCGACCAGCCCCTGTTGCGCGTCACAGGCCTGACCAAATACTATGGCCCCCGCATTGGCTGTGCCGATGTGTCCTTTGATCTGTTCCCCGGCGAGGTGCTGGGCATTGTGGGGGAAAGCGGTTCAGGCAAATCCACCCTGCTGTCCTGCCTTGCAGGCCACCAGCGCCCCGATCAGGGTCAAACGCATTATGATGGCCGCGACGTGCTGGCCATGTCCGAAACCGAACGCCGCCGCCTGTCACGCACCGACTGGGCCTATGTCCACCAGAACCCGCGCGACGGGTTGCGCATGGGCGTTTCAGCCGGGGGCAATGTGGGCGAACGCCTGATGGCCATCGGCGCGCGGCATTATGGCGATATACGGGGCAAGGCCGCCGATTGGCTGGGCCGGGTCGAAATTGCCGCCGACCGCATCGACGACCGCCCCACCGCCTTTTCCGGCGGCATGCAGCAACGCCTGCAAATCGCCCGCAATCTGGTGACCGGACCGCGCCTTGTGTTCATGGATGAACCCACGGGCGGGCTGGACGTGTCGGTGCAGGCGCGCCTGTTGGACCTGATGCGCGGGCTGGTGCGCGATCTGGGGCTGTCGGTCGTCATTGTGACGCATGACCTTGCCGTGGTCCGGCTGCTGGCCCATCGTCTGATGGTGATGAAGGGCGGGTATGTGGTGGAACATGGCCTGACCGATCAGGTGCTGGATGACCCGCAGCACGCTTATACCCAGCTTCTTGTTTCCTCAGTCTTGCAGGTGTAACGCCATGATCCGGATCGAAAACCTGTCCAAATCCTTTACCCTGCACAATCAGGGCGGCACTGTCATCCCGGTGATGGCAGGGGCCGCGCTGACCGTGGCACCCGGCGAATGTGTCGGCCTGACCGGCCAGTCGGGCGCTGGCAAATCGACGCTGATGCGCATGGTCTGGGGCAACTATCTTGCCTCGGACGGCAGCATCTTCGTTGGTGGCACCAATGTCGCCACCGCCCTGCCGCGCCAGATTATCGCGCTGCGCCGTGACACCTTGGGCTATGTCAGCCAATTCCTGCGCGTCGTACCCCGCGTCCCCACGCTGGATGTGGTGGCCGAACCGCT
>JANNAF010000527.1:0-2398 GCA_031384005.1 Rhodobacterales bacterium
CCGCCCATTTTACCCTCAACGCAATCGAGTTTGCCTATGCCGCAAATTGATCCGATGTCGGGTTTCTGACGTAAGTTATCGGTAAGGCTTGGGACATCGGGGCAAATGCCCTATATTCCGGACTTGCGACCAGTTTAGAACGTCGATGAGACGGGGAGCACTGCCATGAATATCCATATGTCCGACCTTGACCGCAAGCCGACACGCGCCGAAGCCGAGGCTGCCCTTGCCATGTTGAAGCTGTGGGCGGACCGCGCAACCGAGGCTGATATCGTCGGGCTGGACCCTGCTGTCGGATTGTTGGTGGGACAAGGCTATCCGGTCATGAGCCGCGATTATCCGGAAAGTTTTGCTGTCACCGAAGCCTACAAGGACGGGTTGCCCGACTTGCAGAACGGCCCGGCCAGCCTGATCGTGGGCGCGCGCCAGACCATCCAGCATGTTGGCATTTCCAATTTCCGCCTGCCGATCCGGTACAAGACCCGCGACAATGGTGATCTGGCGCTGGAAACCAGTGTGACCGGAACGGTCAGTCTGGAGGCCGAGAAAAAGGGCATCAACATGAGCCGCATCATGCGGTCGTTTTATGCCCATGCCGAGCGGGATTTCAGCTTTCAGGTGATCGAACACGCGCTGGACGATTACAAACCCGATATGGGGTGGTTTTTCGCCCGCAAACAGATGGGGTTTTCCTTTCCGGTCAAGGTGGGATCGCTGCGGTCAGGCCTGTCAGGCTGGCAGTACTATGACATCGCGCTGGAACTGGTGGACAAGGGCGGGGTGCGCAAGCGGATCGTGCATCTGGACTTCGTTTATTCCAGCACCTGCCCGTGCAGTCTGGAACTGTCCGAACACGCCCGCATGACGCGCGGCCAGTTGGCCACGCCCCATTCGCAACGGTCGGTTGCCCGGATCTCGGTCGAAGTGGTCGGTGACAGCTGCCTGTGGTTCGAGGATCTGATCGAACTGGCGCGGACCGGGGTGCCGACCGAAACCCAAGTGATGGTCAAGCGCGAAGACGAGCAGGCCTTTGCCGAGTTGAACGCCGCCAACCCGATCTTTGTCGAGGATGCGGCCCGGTCGTTTTGTGGGCAATTGCTGTTTGATGGCCGGGTCCGCGATTTGCGGATTGTGGCCAGCCACCAGGAAAGCCTGCACAGCCATGACGCCGTGTCGGTGCTGACCCAGGGCCAAACCTTTGCCAGTGACAGTCTGGACCCGCGTCTGTTTGCGTCGCTGTACCACGTGGGCTGATGTAACGGCGGTTCTGGCAGATCTACCTAATGACGCGCGCCCCTGCAACGGGGTGCGCGTTTTTCGTTACTCCCAACAGCTGACCAGAACAGTCATGCCGCGTGCCGTGGTTGCCATGGCATCAGGCGAAAGGTCCGCAGGGTTGGTGGCGTTGGTGATGGCCAGGCCCTGGGCGGCAAGGGCGGCGGTCAGCGCCGCAGCGGTGGCGGCAAAGGATACGCTGTCGGGCAGTTGTTTGTCGGCCCCCGCATCGCGCGGCAACAGCATGCCGACGACCGATCCGGTGCTGTCCAGCACCGGGCCACCGGCATCGCCCGGCAGGGCGGACAGGGTCAGGCGCGTCAGGTTCGCCTCGCCGTTCAGGCCTTTGGCATCTTCCATCGCGGCAAGGGTCAGGACCGGAGCGGGCAATTTGTCCTCATATGAATAGCCCGACACGGAAAGGCGCGACCCCAGCCGTGGGGTTTGCGTGGCAAAACTGGCAACCGATGGCGGCGACAGCGGGGTGATCGGCGTCAGAATGGCGATGCCCAAGGCGGGATCAGTATAGGTCACGGTCGCCTCGGTTGACCGTTCAAGGACGATGCGGCCACAGCTTTCAACCGCCTGCGCCGTGGTCAGAACGGACCCTTTGGTGTCGATGAAAAAGCCGGACCGCGACAATTTGGGGTGCCGCACGTCCAGACCGGACAACAGGCCCCGCTTGACGGCATCGGACAGGGGCACAAGGCCGGGGTCCAGCGCCTTGTCGCCATTGCTGCGAAAGCTGGCCTCGATTGCGGGCAGGATGCGGGCCATGCGGTCGGCGTCGGATACCTGCCAGCTGACCAGATACCCCTTGATATTGCCGCCGACCACCTCGGCATGGGCGAGGGTTTCGATGCTGGCGTTGCGGCCCCGGATCGTAAACGCATTTTCCTCAAGCGTCCGTTCCCCAGTCAATGGGACCAGTTCAAGGGTCTGCAAAATGTCGTAAAGCCCGGCAAGCCCTGCCTGACCACCGGGTTCGGAAATCAGCAAGACGGTCAGGCCCGACCCATCCTTGGTGGCATAGTGGACAAAGGGCGGTTCGTAGCGGTCAAAGCTGATCAAGGCGAGGGGCAGGGTGATTTCGATGCCGGCCTCCGGTTCGGACACGGTTTCA
>JANNAF010000002.1:0-2408 GCA_031384005.1 Rhodobacterales bacterium
GGCAAGCCCCGCCGTGATCGTCGTTTCACGGCGCTGGGCCCAAGCCTCGGTCAGGTTCAGTTCCAGACCGGCGACAAAGACAAACAGCATGACAGCCCACAGTGCCAGACCGTTCAGGATCGTGATCACCTCGGGTTTGAAAACGGTGTCAAAGACCGCGGGCAGCGCCACCCCCAGAACCCCCGGCCCAAGCAGGATGCCAAAGAGGATCTGGATCACGACCAAAGGCAGCATCACGCCGCCGCCCATGGCCCGCCACAACGCCCATGGCAGGGTAAAGATTATCAAGAGGGCAAGCAGGTAGGTTTCGCTGATGGTCATGGTTTGGGTGGTCCAGTCCGGTGGCTTGGGGTGACAGGGCCGCTATAGGGGAAACCGGGTGCGCTGGGAAACGACCATCTGAAATGCAAATGGCCCGCCCCTTTGCAAGGACGGGCCATCGCAGGTCGGATCGTCAGATTACATCGGCGGCAGCAAGACGCTGTCGATCACGTGGATGACGCCATTGGATGCCATGATGTCGGCTGCCGAGATGACGACGCCATTGACCTTGGCACCACCGTCAAGGGTGATGGTCAGTTCGGCGCCATTCACGGTGGCGGCCTTCATGCCTTCGGTCAGGTCGGTCGACATCACTGCGCCGGCCACGACGTGGTAGGTCAGGATGGCGATCAGCTTGTCCTTGTTTTCCGGCTTCAGCAGGTCTTCGACGGTGCCAGCGGGCAGCGCGGCGAAGGCGGCGTCAGTCGGGGCGAACACGGTGAACGGGCCCGGACCCTTGAGGGTTTCGACCAGACCGGCTGCGGTCAGGGCGGCGGCGAGCGTGTTGAAGGTGCCTGCGGCGACGGCGGTGTCGACGATGTCGGAGGCGTGGCTGCCGGCAAATGCGGGTGCCGAGAACAGAGCAACGGATGCGGTCAGTGCAAGGAAGGTTCTGCGGATCATGGTTAACACTCCAGTTGGATTAGCCGGTGTTGGCAAAGGGGAGACGCAGGGGGCCGCAAAATGGTTCACTGTGAAGTTTTCGTGAGGGGGGGTTGCCAGACCACGATTTTGCATCTGCCCCAGGAAACGCCATGGGTGATCACGTTTGGTTGAAGCGACGTGATCGATCAGGTGGAAAACCGGGGGCAAATGCCCCGCATTTCGGCATGTGAAGGGGGCGGGCAGGCAAGGGCAGGTTGGCCGGGCTGCGCCAGCGGATGTGCAGGATTTGCCGGCGCGTGTTCAAAACAGGTCAGGCGGTTGAGGGCAAGGTGCCGCCCCCAACCGCCGCCATGTCAGTGGACCACGGCCGCAGCCGGCCGTTCGCGGCGGGTCACCGAAACCCGGTCACCGACCAACAGGCCATCCGGACCGGCCGAGATGGTGACCGTCGCCCCATCCAGCACGTCGCCTGCCAGGATCATCTGCGCCAACTGGTCCTGCAAATGACGCTGGATCACCCGCTTTAACGGGCGGGCGCCATAAACCGGGTCGTAACCCTCATCTGCAAGCCAGGTCTTGGCGGCGGCGTCCAGTGCCAGCATGATCTTGCGTGCCGCCAGACGCTTTTCCAGACTGCGCAGCTGGATGTCCACGATGGCACCCATATCTGCCCGGCCCAGCCGTTCAAAGATGATCGTCTCGTCCAGACGGTTCAGGAATTCGGGGCGGAAATGACCGCGCACCGCCTCCATCACCTCGGCCCTTGCCTGCGTCGGGTCGGCGCCGTCGGGCAGTTGCGACAGGGCATAGGCGCCAAGGTTGGAGGTCAGGATGATCAGCGTCTGCTTGAAATCCACCGTCCGGCCTTTGCCATCGGTCAGAACGCCGTCATCCAGCACCTGCAACAGGACGTTGAAGACATCAGGATGCGCCTTTTCCACCTCGTCAAACAGCACCACCTGATAGGGGCGGCGGCGCACAGCCTCGGTCAACACGCCGCCTTCGTCATAGCCGACATAGCCGGGCGGGGCACCGATCAGGCGGGATACGGCATGTTTCTCCATGAATTCGGACATGTCGATGCGGACCATGGCAGAATCATCGTCAAACAGATAGGCGGCCAGCGCCTTGGTCAGTTCGGTTTTGCCAACCCCGGTTGGCCCAAGGAACAGAAAGCTGCCCAAGGGCCGCCCCTCGTCGTTCAGACCTGCCCGCGCCCGGCGGACGGCATTGGCGACGGCGGTTACGGCGGCGCGTTGGCCGACCACCCGCTTGGCCAACTCATCCTCCATCTTCAGCAACTTGTCGCGCTCGCCCTCCAGCATCTTGGTGGTGGGGATACCGGTCCAGCGTTCGACCACCTCGGCAATCTGTTCGGGTCGCACGGCCTCGGACACCAAGGCGTCACCTTCGCGGGCTTCGCTGTCGGCCAGCTTTTTCTCCAGCCCCGGGATGATGCCGTAGGACAGCTCGCCCGCGCG
>JANNAF010000027.1:0-2167 GCA_031384005.1 Rhodobacterales bacterium
CAGCACCTCCTTGACCTGATCACTGACCAGATCCAGCTTTTGAACCGGACAATACCCCACAAGGGCCACGCTATCGCCAAACTGTTCGCGCAACGAGGCGGCCAGATAACAGGCCATGACCTGATATTCAGGTGGTTCGACAATGAAAAAGACGGTCAGACGTGGCGACATGGAACCCTCAACAAGACTGCCGCCCGACTATGCCGCGCCTGTTTGCCACTGTCACCCGTTTGCCCGAAAAAACCCGCGCGGGATGGCAAGATTGTGTTTCAGTTTGAAACAATCAACTGGATTGCAACATATTGCACCTGCTACTGCCGACAGACGGGCCACGGTGCGGTGGGGGTTTGGCGTGTGTCACAGACGGGCCGGTACCACGGCCGTGATAAGATGGACGAGTTGATGGCCAAGCCGGCGCAAGGCAAACCAGCGGGCAAAGCCGCAAACAAACCGGGTCAGGGCAAGGGCGCTGGCCGCAAAATGCCCGCAATCCAGATCGAGGGGCGTCCCAAAGGGGCGGCCGACCTGTGGGGCAGCGTCGATTTCGCGTTGAAACGCCACACCTCGCCGCATGGGCAGGTGACCGCCGTGTCGATGATGAAGGACGAGGGCCCCTATGTCATCGAATGGGTCGCGCATCATCTGGCGGTCGGGTTCAGCGACCTTGTGGTCTATACCAATGACTGTTCTGACGGCACCGACGACATGCTGATCCGGCTGGAGGCGTTGGGTCTGGCCCACCACCGCCGCAACGCCATCCCCGAGGGGATAAAACCCCAGCCATCGGCACTGAACTATGCCCAGGATGAACCGGTCGTGCAGCAGTCAGACTGGGTCATGGTGTTTGACGCGGACGAGTTTGTGTCGATCCGTCACGGCGATGGCACGCTGGACGATTTGCTGACGGCGACCAAGGCCCAGGGTGCCAATGGCATCGTGGTGACATGGCGCATCTTTGGGTCGGGTGGTGTGGTCGATTGGTCGCGCGCCCCGGTGACCGAACAATATCTGATGGCGGCACCCACGACATGGAACAAGGGTTGGGGCGTGAAAACCCTGTTCACCCATGACGCCGACTATTGGAAACTGGGCATCCACCGCCCCAAGATGAAAACCCGCCACATCAAGACCGCCTTTCCCGACAGCGTAAAATGGCTGACCGGGTCTGGCTGCGTGATGGAGGATTATTTCAAGTTTCGCGGCTGGCGGTCAATCACCCGCACCATCGGCTATGACTGGGTGCAGTTGAACCATTATGCCGTGAAATCGGTGGACAGCTATGCCATCCGCAAACTGCGCGGCAACGTCAACAACAAGAAAGACAAGTATAATTCCGACTATTGGTCGCTGCAGGACCGCAACGAGGTGCGCGATGACACCATGCTGCGCTATACGGAACGGCGCAATCAGATCATCGCCATTCTGCTGTCGGACCCTGTGCTGCACCAGTTGCACTTTGCCGCCCTTGACCGCGTGGAAACCCGGCTGGCCGAAATCCGGCAGACCGACGCCTACCGCGAACTGGCGGCGGGTCTGGCGGCGGCGTCTGCGGTGCCGATCAGCCAGATCGTCGCCAAACCGCCACAGGCGCGCGACAAGGCCAAGATCGCGGCGTTGATGAGCGACGTTGAAAAACAGCGCGGTGCCAAAGCCAGGGCCGACCGTCTGGCCGATGGTCCCAAACCCCCGGTCGAGGCGGTGCCGATGGGGTCCTATGTCCCCGGTCTGCCCGATGTGACCGATGATTTCGCAGGTGCGTGGGTGGAAAACCACGGCGTCAACCTGCCTGCCGATTTTCGCATCTTTCCGCCCTCGGCGCTGGCGCTGTTGGAGGCGGGCAAGTTTGAACGCGGATTGGCTCGGCGTCTGCCGGGGGTTCTGCCCAAGGCGGCATCGGTGCTGGAAATTGGATCGGCGGTCGGGTTTTTGGGCCTGCATCTGGCCCGCGCGCGGCCCGATCTGGTCCTGACCCTGCACGAGGATAACCCCGCCCTGCGCCAGACAATGCGGCGCATCATGGACCATGATGGGCAGACCTTCAGCAACCGCATGGTGTTTTGCGAAACCCCGTTGGGGGATGTGCCCGCCAAAACGATCATCCTGCTGGCCGCCGATGTCCGCGCGCAGGTTTTGCTGCTGGCCGATCCGCGCCTGACGCCCGCCGTTC
>JANNAF010000096.1:0-3283 GCA_031384005.1 Rhodobacterales bacterium
TGCGGTGTCAGTCATCCGGATTGACGTCGCGGGGTCACTTTGCAGCCCGCAGATCGCCCGGATCGCGTCAATGGTTTCCGGCACGACGATGGCCTGATTGTCGACCAGATAGGCATAGAACAGCTCATCGCCCTGCACCGTCAGCATGTCTTGCCACACCGCCACTTCATACAGGTCGCCGCGCGGGCGACCGATATCCTGCATCCATTCCTTGACGGTATTCAGCGCCCCCAACCCGGCATCGCCGCGCAGCAGCAGGATGCGGGACGAGGCGCGAAAGGCGCGCAGCACCTCCTCGCGGTCCGCAGGCCGGGTCAGCGTGACACTCCAGTAATGCAGATGCCCCAGAGTCTCCGGCACCTTGACCGCCATGGTCACCAGATCCAGATCGGGATCAACGCTTTGCGCATCGGGGCCCTGATGGCTGGGGATCGTCGGCTCGGGCACCAGCGTGTTCATGATACCGCCCAGGTGGCTTTCCCACGGGTCGGTGGCACGGCGCAGCAATACCCCGCGGGCCTTCAGCAGCAGCCCGGCCTGTTTCAGCGCGGTCAACGTGCGCACGATCGAGGTGGTGTTGCACGACACCACACGGGTGCTTTGGCGGTTCAGCGCGGTCAGATACGACGCCTCGGCAACAAAGGAATGGCCGGTTGCAGAATGTTTCTCGCCACCCTGCACGATGAATTTCAGCCCCGCGGACTGGTAGGCCGCGATATTGGCGGTGGCGACGGCTTTTGGCGTGGCATCGACCACGACATCGGCGACGGCCAGCAGATCGGACAGGCCCCCGCTCACCGACAGACCCGCCGCACGCATCGCATCGCCGGCAGTATTGGTGGCGGCGAAAATCGCAAAGCCCCGCTGGACCGCAACTGCAATCCGCCAGTCTGCCGCGACATCGGCAACCCCGGCAACCTCCATGTCTGGCTGGCGGGTTACGGCATCCGCCACCCTCTTGCCGATGACGCCATAACCGTTGACGGCGACGCGCAGCTTGGTTTTGTTTTGCATTCCAGATCCTCCTTGACCGACCACCCTGATCCAATCGCACAACGTGCCATTTTCCTGCTCTATGTCGAACAAGCGTCACCGCGCCGGTGGCGGCTGATCCGGATACCCTAGGGCCTGCAAGCCCCCACAACGTTGACCCAGATCAACTGCTCTGGGGGAACAATGGGCTAAGCTGAAACATCAAAGTTGCTTGCCAGACTGGTCATCCGTCCCCACATTCGCACCCAAAGCATACGAGGAGACCAGATGCCCACCCCTTGTGATACCCTGCTTCCCGGCATCCCTGGTCTGGACCCGGCGGATCTGAACCAGAGCTGTTTCTGCATCACGATTGATCGCGCGAAACTGGACCGGGCGCTTGCAACTGCCTCGGGAAACCCGGACCTGTCCGGTCAGATGGCCGCGACCCACCCGCATCTGTTTTCCAACGTGCCGGTGTTCCTGCCCGGTTCGGCGCTGGATGCGATGCTGGATTGTGTCGCGGCAATCGAGGCAGTGGCGCAAATCACGGCCTTTCGCGACGCCGTCATGGCTTGGGCGCCCCAGATTTCACAGGTTGATCCCGGTCCAGTGGGCGCGCTGATGGGCTATGACTTTCATCTGGGCAACGACGGCCCCAAGCTGATCGAGGTGAATACCAATGCCGGGGGCGCATTCCTGAACGCCCTGCTGGCGCGGGCGCAATCGCTGTGTTGCGCCGAACTGGTGCACCGCCCCGAGGATGGGCTGACGCGTGGGTTCGAGGCGCATGTGCTGGCGATGTTCCGCGCAGAATGGCAGCGCCAGCGCGGGGACGCCCCACTGCGCCGGATCGCCATTGTCGACGACGCCCCCGAGGGGCAGTACCTGTACCCGGAGTTCGTTCTGGCGCAGCAGATGCTGATCATGGCCGGAATTGACGCGGTGATCTGCGATCCGGGGGCGTTGCAGGCGCGTGACACCGGCCTGTTCTTGGGCGATCTGCAGATCGATCTGGTCTATAACCGGCTGGTCGATTTCGCACTGCAGGAGCCCAACCACGCGGCCCTGCGCCGCGCCTATCAGGATGCCACCGTGGTGCTGACCCCGAACCCGCATAATCACGCGCTGCTGGCGCACAAGCGCAACCTGACGGTGTTGTCAGACCCGGTGGCGCTGGCCGGGCTAGGTGTCCCGGCGGCGATGATCGGGCAGCTGGCAGGGATACCACAAACCCGAATGGTGACGCCCCGGAACGCGGATGAGCTGTGGACCGCGCGGCGGCACCTGTTCTTCAAACCGGTCTCGGGGCATGGCGGCAAGGCGGTATATCGCGGCGACAAGCTGACGAAATCGGTCTGGGCCGATATTCTGGCAGCGGACTATGTGGCGCAGACCATCGCCGCCCCCGGCCAGCGGATGATCCGGCTGGACGGCGTGCCGACCCTGCGCAAGGTTGATGTGCGGCTATACACCTACGCCGCACAGCCACTGCTGGTGGCGGCCCGGATTTATCAGGGCCAGACGACCAATTTCCGCACGCCGGGCGGTGGCTTTGCGCCCGTTTTGGTTGTGTAGATTTGTCTGTACCTGTGGGCGTCGTTCCAGCGAAACCTCGGGATTGGGCCGTATCACCCCGTCCAGCAGCGGTGCCGGACGGCCACCCAAGGGCCGGTCGAAAAACGCCAGAGTATTGGCGTTGTTGATCGCAATTGCGCGCCACGGATCAATCGGTCCGTTGACACCCAGCCACCCGAACAGCGGCGACAGGAACGGCGCGTCCGTCAGATTGGCGTGGAACATGCCCGGCATCCGCACGCGCTACCCCGCGCCCTGTACACCCTCGAACGCCGCCCGCACCGTGGCCTGATGCTGGTCAATATCGGCCTGGCTCCACCCCTTGGCCTGCATGGTTGCGGCACCGCGCGTGATCCACATCACAGGCTGCGGCAACCCCGTTTTCACCACGTCGGCGGTCATTGGGGCGTCCAGCACAAGACGGGCCCGCAAGCGCGGCTCTGTCCGGCAGGCTTCCCGCGCTACGATCCCACCGATCAAGACACCGCAGACACCGATGCTGTGCAAATCTAGCCTGCCGTTGCGGCGGCCCCGCGGGTCGTCCCCGTTCAAGGTAACAAGTTGGTCCAGCACACGGCGCATGTTCTGCGCAAAATAGCGAATGATGCCGTTTTCACATGGTCGGCCTTGCAGCCAAGCGGCGGCTTGCGTCAGAGCGCTGCTTTGCCGGATCAGCGGGTCGATCCGGTCTTTGAACAGCCCAGTCCCCTGCCGCCCGCCTGGCAACACCACC
>JANNAF010000106.1:0-9010 GCA_031384005.1 Rhodobacterales bacterium
TTGCCCGATCGCGCCCCCCCGATGACCAGTGTCAGCGGCGGCAGTTTCTTGGGTGGGGTGAGTGATCCGAACATGGTTTGCCTGCGTAGGTTTGGAAAGAGCCAAGAACGGCTAAGTGTGATCTGGAGGGGACCATGGCAATTGACGGATATACCGACCAAATACTGTCACGCCAAGCACGCAAGGCGGAACTTCTGACGGCTGAAACCGAGGCGGCGTTGGCCCGGGCCTGGCGAAACGATGGCGACAAAGCGGCGCTGCACCGTCTGGTGACGGCCTATATGCGGCTGGCGATTTCGATGGCTGCCAAATATCGTCGTTATGGTGCGTCGATGAACGACCTGACCCAAGAGGCCGCGATTGGCCTGATGAAGGCTGCAGAAAAATTCGACCCGGACCGCGGTTTCCGGTTCTCAACCTATGCCGTGTGGTGGATCAAGGCGCAGTTGCAGGATTTCGTGATGCGCAACTGGTCTTTGGTGCGGACGGGCAGCACCACGGCGCAAAAATCGTTGTTCTTTAACCTGCGCCGGGTCGAGGCCAAGTTGCGCCGTGAGGCCGAAGCGCGCAAGGAAACCATGGATGCCAGTACCTTGCGTGCCGCAGTCGCCGCCGAGTTGGGTGTGTCGGTGGCCGAAGTGGCGATGATGGAGGGGCGGCTGGCAGGGTCTGACGCCTCGCTGAACGCCACGCAGGCATCGGACGAGGACGGGCGCGAATGGATCGACGTGCTGGAGGACGAGGGTGCACAGGCGGCCCAGATCGTCGAGGATCGCCATGACGCCGCAGCGCTAAGCGTGGAACTGAGCCGGGCGATGTCGACGCTGAATGACCGCGAGCGTTTGATCGTCCGCGCCCGTCAGTTGGCGGATGAACCGCGGACGTTGGAGTCGCTTGGGGCCGAGTTGAAGTTGTCCAAGGAGCGGATTCGTCAGTTGGAGGCGGCAGCCTATTCCAAACTGCGCCGTTCGCTGGAGGCGGCAGGGGCTGGTCTGTCGCAATTCGTCGGCTGATGCCTTGAGTTACGGCCTGCGCACCCCTAGGCTGCGGTCCGGGGGTGGCCATCATGCTGACGGGTAAGCGCGTACTTCTGATCATCGGCGGCGGGATCGCTGCATACAAGTCCTTGTTGTTGATCAGGCTGTTACGGGGGGCTGGGGCGCAGGTGACGCCGATTCTGACGCAGGCCGGGGCGCAGTTTGTGACCCCCTTGTCCGTAGCGGCCCTGGCCGGTGAGAAGGTTTACAGCAATCTGTTCGACCTGACCGATGAGGCCGAGATGGGCCACATACAGTTAAGCCGTGTGGCAGATTTAATCGTCGTGGCCCCCGCCACGGCCGACTTGTTGGCCAAGATGGCCCAAGGTCGGGCGGATGATCTGGCATCCACGTTGTTGTTGGCGACCGATACCCCGGTTCTGGTTGCCCCAGCGATGAATGTGCGGATGTGGACCCACGTGGCGACCCAGCGCAATGTGGCGCAGTTGCGGGCGGACGGGACCCGTTTTGTCGGTCCGGACGAGGGCGATATGGCCTGTGGCGAGTTCGGGCCGGGCCGTCTGGCCGAGCCTGAGGCGATCATGGTGGCCATCACGGCGGCGCTTGCGGCGGGGCCATTGATGGGGCGGCATGTGCTGGTCACCTCAGGGCCGACGCATGAACCTGTTGATCCGGTTCGGTTTATTGCCAACAGGTCGTCAGGCGCGCAGGGGACGGCGATGGCTGCGGCTTTGCGCGATCTGGGGGCGCGTGTGACCTTTGTGACGGGTCCGGCCACGGTGCCACCGCCCGAGGGGGTATTGGTGGTGCGGGTCGAGACCGCGGCGCAAATGCTGGCGGCGGTGCAGGCTGCCCTGCCTGCCGATGCAGCCGTATTTGCCGCAGCCGTGGCCGATTGGCGAGTGGTCAATGCGTCGGGGTCCAAGATGAAAAAGGATGGATCGGGGCAGGCACCCGCCCTGCAATTTGCGGAAAACGCTGACATTTTGGCGCTGGTGTCGCGGGGCGCCAATCGGCCTGATCTGGTGGTTGGGTTCGCGGCCGAAACGGAGGATGTGGTGGCCCATGCCACGGCCAAGCGGGCACGCAAGGGGTGTGACTGGATCGTGGCGAACGATGTGTCACCCGGCACCGGGATCATGGGTGGCAGTGAAAATGCCATTACGCTGATCACGGACGCGGGGGCCGAGGTTTGGCCAAGGTTGCCCAAGCAAGAGGTGGCGCGGCGTTTGGCCGCCCGGATTGCCGGAGTGTTGGATCATGGGTGATCTGGTGGTCAAGGTGATGTGGGAGGCTTGGGCAGACCGCGCGCTGACCTTGCCGCAGTATGAGACGGCGGGTGCTGCGGGCGCGGATCTGCGCGCCAACCTTCACCCCGAGGATCGGGCGACGGGATTTACACTGGATCCGATGCGGCGGGCAATCATTCCGACGGGTGTTCGCGTTGCAATTCCAGCGGGTTATGAAATGCAGATTCGGCCAAGATCGGGTTTGGCGCTGAAGTTCGGGATCAGTTTGCCCAACACGCCCGGCACCATCGACAGCGATTATCGCGGGCCCCTGGGCGTGGCGCTGATCAATCTGGGGCATGAGCCCTATACCATCCATCATGGCGACCGCATCGCCCAAGCCGTGATCGCGCCTGTGGTGCAGGCAGGTTTCCAAGTGGTTGAAACCCTTGACGAAACAGCGCGGGCTGAGGGCGGCTTTGGGTCGACTGGCAAGGCATGATCGGTGTAGTGATCCTGTGCGGGGCGGTGTGGGTCATGGGGTCAGTGTTCGATCGCCCCCGGCGGCAACGGTGGGGTGCGATTGCAGCGATCTGGTCGTTGTCGTTTTTCGTGTTCTGGGTGCCGGGCGATTTGGCGTCGGATAATGCGCGGCTGTGGGCTTTGGTCAGTTTTGCGGCTGTGTTCGGGTTTGGCTATCAGCTTGTCCTGCAAAAGTTGAAAGGTCGGGTTAACCCGCCGGACGCGCCGGTGCCGTTGTTCCAACCCGCCGAGTTGGAGCGTTATGCCCGCCACATTCTGCTGCGCGAAATTGGTGGGCCAGGTCAAAAGGCCCTGAAGAATGCCAAGGTTCTGGTGATCGGTGCCGGTGGTCTGGGGTCACCCGCATTGATGTATCTGGCGGCAGCCGGGGTTGGGGTGATCGGTGTCATCGATGATGACACAGTCGAGGCCTCGAACCTGCAGCGCCAGATTATTCATAAGGATGAGGGGGTTGGCCAGCCCAAGGTCAAATCAGCCCAACAGGCGATCGTGGCACTGAACCCGTTTGTTCAGGTGCGGCCCTATCAACGGCGTCTGGACGCGGAAACGGCCGAGTTGATCAATGATTATGACCTGATCCTGGACGGGTCAGACAATTTCGACACGCGGTATCTGGTCAATCGATTGGCCGCCCGTGCAGGCAAACCGTTGATTTCGGCGGCCATCACCCAATGGGAAGGGCAGATCAGCCTGTTTGATCCCGCCCGTGGAACCCCCTGTTACCAATGCATTTTCCCTCACCCCCCCGCCCCCGGCATGGTGCCGACCTGCGCCGAGGCCGGGGTTGCCGCCCCGTTGCCCGGTGTCATGGGGTCGATGATGGCGATGGAGGCGGTCAAGCATATCACCGGCGCGGGTGAGGGGTTGAAGGGTCGGTTGATGATCTATGATGCCCTGTACGCCGATGTCCGGGTCATTGGCATAAAGCGGCGCGAAGGGTGTGAGGTGTGTGGGGCAACCCATTGAGGGCGCTGTGTTAATCTCCAGGGTTAACGACAGGTTGATGACCTACAAACCACCTACAACGGGTCTACTTTGCCTCTACCTGAAAACCTTGATCCGTGGATTTCGGCGGGCGTTAACCATGATCCGCGAATCGGGGGGGCGCCTGACGTGAAAACATCTATGGGACGCTATTTGGGACAGGCCGCAATCGTGGTGGCGCTGACTGTGCTGACCCAGGTGGGCGGGTTGGTGTGGATTGCCTCCCGCTGGTTGCGGCGGCCTGTTTTGGGCTTTGTCGTTTTATACGCGACGGTGTGGGCAGGGGTTCAGGGGGTGGCCCCGCTGACCGGGCGGGTGGCGCTGCCGTGTTGGGGTGATCCGCTCCGGTCGCAGTCGGTTTTCTATTGTGTCCTGTTGCGCAATTTTGTGACGCCCGAGGTGCGGGATGTGGCGCAGGATGCGGCCGCAGCGGTGGCTGCGCACTATCCCGGCACGGTGACCTTGGCACTGGATGGCGGGCTGCCCTTTGGCGATGGATTTCCGCTGCTGCCGCATCTGTCGCATGACGACGGCGAAAAGCTGGATTTCGCGTTTTACTATCAGGGGCTCAAGGAGGATTATGCGCCGGGGCAGACCCGCTCGCCGCTGGGCTATTTCGCGTTCGAGGCGCTGAAGGCGGAGGAGACTTGCCCGCCAGTCTGGCTGACGCTGCGGTGGCGGCTGGACTGGTTGCAGGGGGTGAAGAAGGAACTGGAGATCGAACCGCGGCGGACCACGGCTCTGGTGCGGGCCCTGCTGGAGGACCCGCGCGTGGGCAAGGTGTTCATCGAGCCACCCCTGGCCGCCCGCCTGGGGCTGGCAGACCCCAAGTTGCGGTTTCAGGGCTGCCGCGCGGCACGGCATGATGACCATGTCCATCTGCAGTTGTGATCAGGCGCGATGAGAGACTTGTAGGATGTGGCAGTTCCCGGGCTTCCGCTGGCGGAAGCCCGGGGTTTGCCCATCTTGGTCAGCCCAGTCTATAGCTGGACGCCGTGACGCCGCCAAACACGTTTTCGTCGTGATAGACCAGGGTGGCGGGTTCGTCCTCGGCCGCACCAAGGGCGGCGAACAGGGGGACAAGGTGGTCCTCTTGCGCGTGGCAGGTCCGGGCATAGGGGGCGGTTTCCCAGTGCAGCAGGGCGTCGGTGCGGGCGGCGCCGGTTTTGCCCATCGTCACCGCCAGCCAGTCGTCAAACGCCTTGGACGGGACCTTGGCCCCCGGTCCGAACAGGCGCAGGTTGTGATAGGACAGGCCGGATCCGACGATCAGCACGCCTTCGTCGCGCAGGGGGGCAAGGGCGCGGCCCAGGGCAAAGTGGGCGGCAGGGCTGTAGCCGTGTTGCAGCGACACCTGATAGATCGGCACGTCTGCCTTGGGGTACATCACATAGGCTGGCGCAAAGGTGCCGTGATCAAAGCCCTGTTTGGCGTCCAGATGGGTGGGCAGGCCCGCCGCCGCGATCAGGTCCGCCGTGTGGCGGGCTAGGTCGGGTGCGCCGGGGGCGGGGTAAACGATCTGATAGGTTTCAGGCGGGAAGCCGCCATAGTCATATAGCATCGGCGGATTGGCCCCGGACATCACCGCGAAATCGGGTTGTTCCCAGTGGCCCGAGACCATGCAGATCGCCGCAGGCGTGGTGCCGATTTCGGCGGGCATCCGGGCCAGCGACACCTCGAGGCTTGCCAGCATTTGGCGCATGTTTGGCAGCCATGGCCAGGGTCCGCCGCCGTGCGAGATGAAATAGGTGGGAAGTCTGGGCATCTGCGCCTCCTGTCCGTGTGGGTCCAAGATGGCCGGGGGCGTGCCTTTGTGCAATTGCGTGAAACACGGGGCGAGTTGTGCAAGGGCGCGCAGATTTGACGAAAATCGGCGGCAGATTTTGCCAAGGCGTCAATCAATGCCAAAGGGATTTCTGGCAGCGTCAAGGCAGGGTGAGGGCAAATCGGAGCAGTATGATGCAGATTGGCACTTCTTTTCAGGCGCAGACCTTGGGGCTGCTACGGCCTTTGGGCGGCGGTATCACGGCCGAGGCGGGACAAGGCGGCGCTGCGGCGGCAGTTCCGGGGCGGCGGGGTGACCAGGGCCACCACCACGGTCATGACCGCGTTCGTGGGTCCGAGCGCAGCGATGACGCGCGGATGCAGGGTCGGTTGCAGCGCCTGTCGGCGATGTTGCAGCGTTTGACCCAAGCCAACCCCGATGCGCAGGGTGCCAGCTATGCCGCCATCGTGATGGGCGGTCAGGGTGCCATTGCGGTCGCCGGCAACTCTGCCGGGGGTGAAGCGGGCGATACATTGGTCATTCAGGCCCAGACGATCACCTATGTGACCACATCGGCCCGCAACGACAAAGTGACCTTGCAAGGCGCCATGATCAGCGGAATTTATACCGGTGCCGGGTCAGATGCGGTGTCGATCGTGGGCGGTCATGTGTCGGGGATACATACCGATGCCGCGGGCCCGGTGGTTGCACCGCCCCCGCCCGTTGTGTCGCCCGTAGTGTCGCCCGTTGTCACGCCCGTTGTCACGCCCGCACCTGTGCTTGGTGCTGAACCCGCACCAGCGCCTGTGGCTGTGGCGCCGCTGCCGGAACCGGTGTCTGAAATTGACACCAGTGGCACGGCGGCATCGGTCGTCGCGGCGCCTGTTGTGGCGGGCAACGATGCGTTGTCGATTGCGGCCTATCTGATCAACGATATTTCGACCGGGGGCGGCGATGATGCGCTGGCGCTGAGCGGCCGGGTTGTGGCCAATGTCGATGCAGGGGCAGGAAATGATGCCATCGCGGTTCGGGCCAATGTGGTCACCGGCATCACCGGGGGCGACGGGGATGATGCGATTGCGGTCGATGCCAAGGTCGGTGTCGCGGGCCTGAGCAATGCTGCCGGCTGGTTCGCCGTCGCGTCGCAGGCGGTTGTGGCCACGAATGGCGACGTGACGGCCTCGGTCGGGGCGGCGGCGCGGGCTTATGCCGATGTCGATGGCGGGGCGGGCAATGATGTGATTTCGGTGCGGACCGCATCGGTTCTGGCGGTGGCGGGCGGGGTCGGGGATGATACGATCAACGCCGTCGGCGGGACCTTGTCGTTGGTTTATGGCGCGGGGGATGGGCAGGATCAGGTTAATGTCGCTGCCGGGGCGCAGGTGGTGTTGCAGATTGCCGATGACGTCGAGGGGTATTCGGTTGAATTCGGCCAGGACAGCATGACGGTGCGGATGGGCGAGGGGTCGGTGACCTTTACCGGCATCGGGGCGGGCACTGTCGGGATCAAGCATGGCGATGGCGGCATGGCACTGATCACTCAGCCCGCGGCGGCCGGGCTGAACCGGACCATCTGACAGCGGGGCGCAAAGGGGCAGGTCCCCGCGCACCCGTGCCGCCCTTTTGCCTTGGTCTGGTCATGGTTTTGCAGAACGGTTGTGGCATTCCCGCCCTTGGTTTGGGTTCAGCGGAGTGTCGCCATGGTTTCGGTAACGGATTTCACCGCCATTCTATACGTTTCAGAGGGGCGGCCCACCAACGCGTGGAACGGCAGCATCGGGTCTGGCGCCCCGGTGATCGTCAGTTATTCCTTTGTTGGCGGGGCGGACCTTGGCGCTTATGACGCGGATGCCGCCTATCCCAATGACGGGTTCACCCAGATGACGGCGGTCCAGCAGCAGAATTTTCGCGATGTGCTGGCGATTTTCGAGGCGGCTGCCGGGATCGTCTTTGTCGAGGTTGACAGTGGTGCGGCGATGATCAACGCCATGGCGACCTCGGGGTCGTCCTATGGCGGGTGGGCTTCTGTACCCTATGTCACCGACAGCTATACCAGCGCGGGCGAGTTGGTGGTGGACAGCAGCGGTGCCTTTGACGAGGGGTCCTATGCCTTTTTGACGATGCTGCATGAGTTGGGCCATGCCATGGGTCTGCAGCACCCATGGGAGGGCAGTGTCACCTTGGACCCGTCGATCGACGACGAAGAACATACGGTCATGACCTATAATTCCGACTGGCCCTATGCGCAGGGTTTGGGGACGTTGGACGTTGCGGCGTTGCAGTATCTGTATGGGGCTGCGGGTCTGGTGACCGGGTGGGTGACCAGTTTTGCCGCGAACGTGTTGACGGTGACCGGGTCGGTGCGTGGCGACACGATCCTGGGGGTGTCCGGGCAGAACGTGTTGAACGGCGCAGGCGGGTCGGACCGGATTGACGGGCGGCAAGAGGGCGATGTTCTGAACGGCGGGCTGGGGGCCGATACGCTGGCAGGTGGCGGTGGCGGGGATCGGTTGAATGGCGGGGCGGGCGGTGATCTGATCTATGCCACCGACGACGCGCTGGGCTGGGATACCAGCAAGGCCAATCTGTCTGGTGGCGCGGGCGATGACCGTCTGTTCGGGGCGCAGGGTGCGGACACGCTGTTGGGTGGTCTGGGCCGCGATCACTTGAACGGTCAATCAGGCGCGGATGTGCTGCGCGGCGGCGGCGGCGATGACAACCTTGCGGGTGATGCCGTGGGGACTTATGGCGGCGACGACAGCCTGTATGGCGATGCGGGCCGCGATGTGCTGAACGGTGGTGTGGGCAGCGATCTGGTCTATGGTGGGACCGAGAATGACACGCTGAACGGCGGCAGCGGGTGGGACACGCTGGACGGCGGCGAGGGCGATGACCTGTTGTCGGGCGGCGGCACCGGGGCGGTGCGTGACACCTTTACCGGGGGCGGCGGGGCGGATGTGTTCGTCTTTGCCCCGGCGGATGGTTCGTCGACGATGTATATCACCGACTTTACCCGCGGTGAGGACCGGATCGACCTGACGGCGATGGGGGTCAGTTTTGCCGATGTGGCCAAATCGGGGGCGTGGTTGATTGTCGAGGGGTTGTGGATCAACACCACGGTCACCGCGCAGATCACGGCGGGCGATTTCATTTTCTGACAGCATTTTTTGATCGGGTGGTGGGTTTCACCCACCCTACGCCCCTTGCCCTTGGGCGGAACCCGCGTCCATAGTCGTGCATCGCCATGAGACGCGTAAAAACAGACTATTGGGGAGTTCACACATGAAGATTGCTGCTGCTGTTGCCGGTTTGGCCATGATCGCCGGAACCTCGGGTTTTGCCCAGGGCTTGCCCGATCTGGCAGGACGGGAAATCGTGATCGTGACGGAAAACGCCTATCCGCCGTTGCAGTTTCTGGACAAGTCCGGGGCGGCTGTGGGGTGGGAATATGACGCGGTGGCCGAACTGGCCAAGCGGATGAATTTCACGGT
>JANNAF010000161.1:0-21149 GCA_031384005.1 Rhodobacterales bacterium
AGGCTGGTCTTGGTCGGGCCCCATTTGGGATAGTTTTCGGGGCTGGTGTCCAACAGCGGATTGATCGTCATCGTCCAGTTGAACCGCCGCACCGGCGATCCGTGCTGCAGTTTCAGCAAAAACTTCAGCGCCCGGTCAAAGATCTGTTTTTCATGGGCCAAGGGCACCGGCGCATGCCATTCCATGAAATTCATGCCAATGTCGAAATCCAGTGACCAATCGGCCTGCGTGGTGATCATGCCGGCATCCATCCACAGGCTGCCATCCCGTTCATCCTGCAACGAAAAATCGCCCTGCATCTGGCGGGTGATGTATTCCATCGGGCCATAAGGCAGCGTGCTGTCGTCCAGAAAGGTAAATGCGTGATCAATGCCCAAGGGGCGGTTGACCCAGTGCCACTGGCTGCCATTCTTGGTCAGCGAAAACCACTGCGGATAGTCCCGCGCATTGCTTTCCATGATCAGTTCCAGCAGATCCCACCCCGCCAGCGTCATATGCGGCAGCGACTGGCAACGCAGCGGATCCTCGGCCAGAACCTTGGCACGGTCGATCATTTCGCTGACGTAGTGTTCATCCACGTCAAAGGTGTTCTCGAACACCGACCCCGGTTTGCCCGGCGCATGCGGCTCCATGTTGACCGAATACATGTAATCGTCGCGGTCAAACGGGAACGGAAAGCGGCGGATAGCTGCGGGCGAGTTCTTGAAGGTAAAGTCGTCGCGAAACGTCTCATCCCGGAAAAAGTCGGGGAACGCGCCGGGTTTGATGTCCAGTGCCATGATTTATCTTTCCAGAATAAGGGTCTTGCCCTCGAAACGCGACACACAGGGCATGATCTTGATGCCTGCGGCGTGATCTTCGGGCGTCAGCCAGTGGTCGCGGTGCAGGATCGTGCCGTCACAGTGCAGGACATTGGTTTCGCATTGGCCACAGGCCCCGCCCCGGCACAGATAGGGGGCATCCACCCCCGCCGCCTCGATCGCCTCCAGCAGGGATTGGTGGGTGCCGACGGTGACAGTCATGCCCGATATGGCAAGTTGCGCCTCGAATATCTGGCCGGTGCCGGGGGCCAGAAACTCCTCGAAATGCACCGAAGCCTCGGGCCAGCCCTGCGCGGCTGCGGTATTGCGGACCCAGTTCAGCATACCCTTGGGGCCACAGACATAAAGATGGGTGCCAATGGGTTGGCGGTTCAACAGGGATTTCAGGTCAATCGCCTGACCTTCATCGTCGAAATACAAATGCACCCGGTCGCCATGGGCGGATTTCAGGTCATCCATATAGGCGCCCAAGGCGCGGTTGCGCGCCGCATAATGCAGCTCGAACCGCCCGCCGAAATGGGCCAACTGCTTGATCTGCGCCAGAAACGGCGTGATGCCAATGCCACCCGCAATCATCAGATGTTTGCGCGCGCGCCCGTCCAGTTGGAACAGGTTCATCGGATGGGACAGCACCATCTCCATCCCCGGCACGACATGGCTGTGCAGATACAGCGACCCACCCCGCCCCGCATCATCGCGCCGGACCGAGATTGCGTAACCGCTGGTATCCTCGGGGTCCGACATCAGGGAATAGGGGTTCAAACGGCGCAGCCCATGGTCGTCCATCTCGACCACCGTATGCGCGCCGCCCGAAAACGCCGGCAGCGGCGATCCGTCGCGCGCCACAAAGCGAAACCGCTTGATCAGGTCGTTGACCGGCACCACCTCGGCCACGCGGACATGCAGCTTGGCACCGCCACTCATGTGAAACGCTCCACGGCTGGGGGGACCTGACCCGGATCCTCGGCGTCAATATTGACACCCTGAAAGGCGGCGATGCGGCGCGAGTAATGGTCGCGCACAAACAGGTTCAATCCGCAATGGCTGCACATAAAGGGGTCGGTGCGGACGTTTTCGGTGATGCCCTTGCAATGCACGCATTGCACCCGCCGCACAGTTGACCCGCGATGCTCTTTTTGAATGGCGCTGTGCGGAAAGCCGGTGTTCATGATCTCGCGCTCGGCCAGACCGATCAACCCCTCGGTTCCGGCCAGATAAAACTGCGCCCCCATATGGGCATCCAGCAGCACCCGCGCAATTCGGGGCAACATCGCCGCAATCGTCGGCGCGCGGTAAAACTGCGCCGCCCCCAGCGCCCGCAGATCTGCGGCCTGATCGGTGCCATTTGGCCCCGGAGCATAGATGATATGCGCGCACGCCAGCAGCGCCGCCCGGTCGGGCACAGCGCCCAGCAGATCCAGCACCGCCCCTGCCCCCTCCCCATCCGCAATCATCAGATGATGGCTGCCCAAGGCTGGCTGCAACGCGGCATAGACCGGGCGGCTCTTGATCGAGGGTGGGAAAGTCGTCCTGGTCATCATCTGTCTCTAAATATCCCCGCCGGAGGCTCTGTGGTCAACCACAAGCGCCGCCGCCGGGAAATGTTGCCAAGGGCACAACCGCCCTCAGCCCTGCGCCGTACGGCGCTTTTTGTCGATGTCAAAGAACGGCATCGAATGGGTCACGGCCTTGATCGGACCATGGGTGCCACAGCGCACCTCCAGTGGCGTGCCGTTATTGGCGCAATCGACCGGCAGGCGGGCGATGGCGATATTGTGTTTGTTCAGGCTGGAATACATCGCCTGGGTCACCAGACCGACCTGCACGCCGTCGCGGAATACCGGGGCGCCGTTGCCCGGCGCATTGGTCCCCTCCATCTTCAGGCCCCAGATCTTGAACCGCTCGCGGCCCTTCAACCGGTAATGCTCCTCTGCCCCGCGAAAACCGGTTTTGCCGGGCGACACGGTGAAATCCAGCCCCAATTCCCACAGGGTATCGCCCGGGCCCTCATCGGCAAAGGGATACATCTCGGAATTGTCGAAGGGAAAGAACAGCAGGTAACTCTCGGTCCGCAGCATATCCAGCGTGGTGAACCGGCACGGGATGATGCCCATCGCGGCCCCCTCCTCCAGAATCCGGTCCCAGATCATCCCGGCATCCTGCCCCCGGCAGAAAATCTCATACCCGCGCTCGCCGGTGTATCCGGTGCGCGACAGGGTGACCGGCTTGCCAAACAGGCTGGCGCCCATATGCCCGAAATAGGGCAACTGCCGCACGCCCGGCACGTGTTTCTCCAGATAGTCCACCGCCAGCGGCCCTTGCAGCGACAGGTCGTGCAACTGGTCGTCAAACCGCACCGACACATCGCGGCCCGTCGCGGCCATGGTCAACTGCTCATGCCCCTGCCCCGATCCGTGCACCACGGTGAACGCATCCGGCCCCATCCGGTAAATCACGCAGTCATCGACGAACTTGCCCGCGTCGTTCAGCATGCAGGCGTAAACCGCCCGCCCCGGCATCAGCTTTTCCATGTTCCGCGTCGTGGCGCGTTCGATGACATGGGATGCGGCCGCCCCGGTGACATGGACCTTTTTCAGACCCGACACATCCATCAGCCCGGCCTTGGTGCGGATTGCCAGATACTCGGCCTCGGGGTCGCTGGCATAGCTCCATGCCGTGCCCATGCCGGACCAGTCCTCAAGGTTGGACCCAAGCGCGCGGTGCCGGTCGCCCAAGGCCGAGAATCGCCAGGAATTGGTCATCGGAAAATCCTCCCGTTTGTTTTGGTTGACGAAAGAGTGAAAGGATCAGGGTCAAAAAGCAATACTCAAGTGCAACATATTTTCTTGACAGCAAACAAAGCTGCCAGCCATGAAATGAAACAGGGCGCCAGATTGGCGCCCCGTCCCGGTTTCAATCGTCTTCCGTCAAACAGGCATCGTAAAGAACCAGTTCGACCACAGCACCACCGCCAAGCCCGCCAGCAGCGCTAGATAGGGCAGCATCCCTGCTTTGCGTTCGCCCAGATCGCCATCCTTCAGGCCCAACTCCTCCAGCGCCCCTTTGGGGAACTTGCCGCCATCTTGATAATAGTGGCGGAACCAGAACACCGGAATGATCAGTGCGGCAAAGATCGCACCGGAAATCAGGGCGTTTTCATAGCCCCAGACCTTGGCCCCGGCCCCCAGAAACAGCGCGTTCACAAAGGCGAGGAAGGTGTTGAAGGCGATCAATATCGTCGGCGCCTTCCACGGACGCGGGATATGGGCAGAATCGATGCGGTGGATCCAGCCCGCATTCAGGTTCAAAAAGTTGAACACGATGTAACCGACGTTTGAAATGGCCAGGACATAGAAATACCCCCCCACATCCGACGCCAGCGCCAGCAAGAACACGTTAAAGCCAAAATCGGTCCACATCGCCTTGGACGGCACGCCCTTTTCGTTCACCGTGCTCAGATATTTGGGCAACCACCCATCCTTGGACCCCTGATACAGGGTGCGCGACGACCCGGCCAAGGCGGTCATGATCGCCATGAACAGCGCCATGATCATCAAGATCACGAAAATCTGGGTCACAACCGGCCCGCCGCCAATCATGTTGCCCAAGGCCTCGCCGACGCCGGTGCCGTCCACGATGCCGGGGGCGACCATGCCCGAATGACCCAAGACCCCTTGGAACGCAAAGGGGATCAGGAAATAGAACACGCAGCACAGCAAGCCCGAATAGAAAATCGCGCGGAAGGTGTCTCGCTTGGGGTCCTTCAATTCGGCGGTATAGCAAACCGCGGTTTCAAAGCCATAGGTCGACCAGGCGGCGATATAAAGACCGCCCAGAAACAGCGTCCAGCCGCCGATGTTCCATGTTCCGTCCACACCCGAATACCACCCGCTGGGCGGCACCAAAGCCGTGACGTTCATATAGTTGATCGATCCGGTCAGGAATGGCACCAGACCCACCAGCAACAACGGCACCAGCACGATGATCGCCAGTATCTTTTGCGCCTTGGCCGTCTGTGCCACGCCGCGGTGCTGGATCATCATGATGATCAGCATCAGCATCACACCAATCAAGAAGGTCGAGTTGAACTTGAGCGTCCCAAGGCCCGGGACCGCGATGGTAAATGCCTCGAAAGTGCGGAACGCCGGGGTCAATGCTGCAACGCCATCGCCTGCGGCCACAGCCGCGATGGCATCCGGCAACGCCGTGCCCGCATTGGCCGCCATGAAGTCGATCACGGATTTGGTTTCAGCGGTATAGCTGGCCAGATTGGCCGCAACCCAGTCCAGCACCAGCTGGCTATCGGCCAACGGGATCGGGAACAGGGCATTCAGGATATAGCCAGCCGCAATCGCGCAGCCCAGTGACAGAACCGGCGACCATGCAAACCAGTTGCACCAGACCGACAAGGGGGCCACGATCTTGGAATAACGCAGCCACGCGGTGGCGCCATAGATCGAGGTGCCGCCCGACTTGTTGCCGAACATGCCCGCCATTTCGGCGTAGGTAAAGCTTTGCAAGAACCCCATGACCATCGAGATGATCCAGACGAGGAAGGCCAGTTTGCCCGTCGTGCCGCCAATACTGCCAATCGAGAACAGCACAAGGGGCGGAACACCCGCAGCGACCCAAAAGGCCCCCTTCCAATCCAGTGAACGGACAAGCTGGCCATTGCCGGCCTGCCCTACCTCTGACGTCATCGCCACTGTCATTATTCCAGTCCCCCAGTTTTCGCGCGACCTTTTTGGCCGTCGCGCAAAGTCAAGCACGGGAATGTGATTTTCGCTACTTTTATTTCATCACCAAGAAAAAATGTTTCTTTGAACTTTACCGTCTGCCGGTTTTCTGAACAAAACACCCGAACACTTTGCCGCGGGCCAAGCTGCCCCGACGCGGCGACGTAACCCGGCACTTGCGCCGGGTATGGTTACCACTGGGTTAACAAAAAAGACGAAATATAATTATTACAATGGCTTACCCAAGTGTCCACGCGCGGACACCTGGGATTTCGGGCAGACCACTCAGTTTTTCAGATAGCTTTCCTTGGAATCTTCCAACGCGTCTTTCCACGGCGTGTGGTGCAAGGGTGCCATCGTGCCCGTGATGACCGACCGGTAAGCGTTGTCACGAAAGGTCATGATGTTGGTCTTTTTGTGGTCCTTCCACGCAAAGAAAGCCTCGCAGGCGCCATCCACGTCAAAGCTGGGATAGTCCGTCTCGGCGATCAGTTCCTTGACGTATTCGCCCTGATAATGGATCGCATCATGGGCATCGCTGCCGGTATCCTCACCGGCGATCCGGTCGGCCACGTCTTGCAACAGCACTGCCTTGTCAGCGGGCATCGCGATGCGACCCAAGATCACATCCCGCACCCACCACGCCTGCGCGTCAAACATGTTGAAGGTGAACCACTGATCCTGCATGCCCAGATAGAACAGTTTGGTGTTATGAACCCAGGCAACCCCCTTATAAAGATCGGCAGTTGCCAGACGGTTGCGGGTTTTCAGGCGCAGATCATCAGGCAGGAAGGGGAAGCTGTGCTGATACCCGGTGCACAAAATGATCGCATCAACCTTCTTGGACGTGCCATCCTTGAAATAGGCGGTATCGTCGTCAACATGGGTCAGGATCGGAACCTCTTGCCAGTTCGACGGCCAATCATACCCCATGGGCGCAGTCCGGTGGGCGACGGTCACGGATTTGCAGCCATATTTCCAACACTGCGACCCGATATCCTCGGCGGAATACGAGGTGCCGACGATCAGAATGTCGCGATCCTTGAACTGCATCGCGTCGCGGAAGTCATGGGCATGCAAGACGCGCCCGTTGAAGGTGGCAAAGCCGGGAAACTCGGGTACGTTCGGGGTTGAAAAGTGACCAGAGGCCACGATAACGTGGTCAAACTCCTCAGAATACATGCGGTCGGCCTTGAGGTCATGGACGGTGACGGTAAAGTTGCCCTTGTCCTGATTGTAGTTGACCATCCGAACGGCTGTGCAAAACCGGATCCAGTCGCGCACGCCCGCCTTGTTCACCCGGCCCTCGATGTAATCAAGGATCACGGCACGAGGGGGATAGCTGCCGATCTGCTTGCCGAAATGCTCCTCGAAAGAATAATCAGCAAACTCCAACCCCTCTTTGGGACCGTTCGACCACAAATAGCGGTACATCGAGGAATGCACCGGTTCGCCATGTTCGTCCAGACCGGTGCGCCAAGTGTAATTCCACAGACCACCCCAACCGGACTGGCGTTCAAAGCAGACGACCTCCGGAATTTCGGCACCCGAATTGGCGGCAGATTGAAAGGCGCGCAGTTGGGCCAGTCCCGACGGCCCGGCCCCGATGACGGCAATGCGTTTGGTCATATGGTTCTCCCCTTGGTCGGACCTGAGTCGCGGGTCCGTTGGCCACAGACTAGACAGAGCCTATTCTGGGTGTCAATTTTTCTTCCTGACATGAAACGCCCCAAAAACCGTGTCTTTTGCCCGCTTGACCAGCTATTCGCCCTCAAACCGGTATATCGCAAGGCTGCGCTCACGCTCATTCACGGCAAGGCGGCGGTTGATCGGCGCATGGGCACGCGAGGCGCAGTTGGCGCGTTCGCACAGATAACAGTTCAGGCCGATATCGACAGGCCGGATGCGGTCAAGGTCGATGCCATCAGCGTAGACCAGTCGCGGCGCATAGGCCACATCGCAGCCCAGTCCGATGGCAAAGCGCGGCGCAGGGGCGGCATGACTGCCGCCTGCCCGGGTCACCGTGCGCGCAAAGGAGAAATAGCTGGCCCCTTCGGGCATCCGGATGATCTGGGTCTGGACCTGATCCAGACCCTCAAAGGCCGCATGGATATTCCACAGCGGGCAGGTCCCACCAAACCGCGAAATCGCAAACCGCCCCGCACTGAAGCGTTTCGAGATATTTCCTGCGCGGTCCACCCGGACAAAAAAGAACGGAATCCCCCGCGCCCCCTCGCGTTGCAGGGTCGACATGCGGTGGGCGGTCTGTTCGTAACTGGTGCCAAAGCGGTGGCTGATCGATTCCACGTCATAGCGCAGGCTTTCGCAGGCTGCGAGAAATCGACGGTAGGGCATCAGCAAGGCGGCCGCAAAATAATTGGCAACTGTCACCCGGGCGAGAACCAAAGCCTGCGGATCGGTCAGGCCCGACTTTGCAAGTGTCTGGGCAATTACGGCGTCCTGTTCCAACCGCGCCAACAGCACGCCGATCTGAAACCGCCGCGACGCCTCGCCCAGCAGTTCGGACAGCATCAATTCGCGCCGGTGCGGATCGAACCGGCGCAACTGATCCCCCATCACGTTGGATGGCAATATGCGGACCCGGATGCCATGTTCGGCCAGACGCCCTGTCAATTCGATATGGGGCACGGCGCGCTGCAACCCCAACTCTTCAGCCATCGCCTCGGCCTCGTGATCAAGGTCCTCCAGATAGTTGCGGTTGTCATAAAGCCAATTGCGCACCGCCTCGACCGGGCGCGATGCATCGGCCAGCGCCTCGACCTTGTCACGATCGGTCAGCGGATTGGCATCGGACAATTGGTGCAAATGCTGGACGGCATAACGTTCGTGCAGGCGCACAAGTGCCGCCGCGATGCGGGGCGATGCCTGCAGGACCGCCTCGATTTCAGCGCGAGGCACCTGTCCGGCCTCTAGCGCCGGGTCCTTGAGGGCTGCCTCGAAATCCGAGGTAAGTTGCGCATTGGAACTGGGGGCAAGTTCAGAGACGTTCAGGTCATAGACCTCGGCCAAGCGTAAAAGCAGGTTGGCCGATGCCGGGCGCTGATCGGATTCGATCAAGGTGATGTAACTGGCGGAAACGCCCAGTTCTGCCGCCATCTGACCCTGAGTAAGGCCAAGCGATTGTCGCAAGACCTTGAGCCTTTGGCCGATAATCAGCTTTTCGCCGCGCTTCGCCATTGTGACAAACCTTACAAAACCTAGAGACGTGACAGACCTAACTGACAAACACACCCGTTCGCTAGTCAATCCAGCTTGGAACAAGATGCATCTGCAGCGTGACATTACTAGTGTGACATACCAATCATTTCACGACTCGGAAAGGTTCCTGTCATGCCACTTGACCGCCCAGCCCAAACCTCGACACCGATTGTCCTGCGCGCCGTGCCGGGCGTGGCACAGGTATTGACACCCGAGGCGCTGGTCTTTCTGGCCGAACTGCAGGGAAAATTTGGTCTGCGGCTGCACGCCTTGATGGTCGCGCGGGGCCGTCGCCAAGGCCAGTACGATGCCGGACGTCTGCCAGACTACCGCCCGGACACAATCGACATTCGCCGGGGCATCTGGACTGCCGAACCGATCCCGCAGACGCTGTTTGATCGCCGGGTCGAAATCTCGGGTCCGGTTGACCGCAAGGGGATGATCGCAGCCTTCAATTCGGGTGCGAATGTCTTTGTCGCCGATTTCGAGGATTCAACCTCGCCCGCGTTTGGCAACATCATTGCGGGCCATGCCAATCTGATCGACCACCGCGACGGTGCTTTGGAAATCGAAGGTGGTGTGCGGGTTGGGCCGACCCCAGCTGTTTTGATGGTCCGCCCGCGTGGTTTGCACCTGCAAGAGGCCAATGTGCTGATTGCGGCCCAGCCGGTTTCCGCTGCGCTGTTCGACTTTGGCATCCATATCTTCCACTGTGGCCGCGCATTGGCTGCCATGGGACAGGGGCCGTTCTACTATTTGCCCAAGCTGGAATCACTGGAGGAGGCGCGGTTTTGGAACGAGGTGTTCTTGTTCACCCAAGACCGCATCGGCCTGACCAAGGGCACGATCAAAGCCACCGTTCTGATCGAGACGTTGACCGCTGCCTTTGAGATGGACGAAATCATCTGGGAATTGCGCGACCACATCTCGGGACTGAACTGCGGACGGTGGGACTATGTCTTCAGCTATATCAAGACGCTGCGCAACCATGCCGCCTATGTCCTGCCAGACCGGTCGCAACTGACGATGGACGGCGGTTTTCTGGCAGCCTACGGCGCTCGCGTGGTCAAGGTCGGCCATCGGCGCGGTATTCACGCCATCGGCGGCATGGCGGCCCAGGTGCCGATGTCGGATGACCCGGCAGCGAATGAGGCCGCCCTGAACCTCGCCCGCGAAGAACAACAGCGCGAGGTGCGAATGGGCAATGACGGCACATGGGTTGCGACGCCCGATCTGGTGCCTGTTGCCCGCGCCATATTTGACGACGAAATGCAGGGGCTGAACCAGATCCGCCAACCGCGGCAGTATTACCGGATCGAACCTGAAATGCTTTTGCGCCCACACAGAGGTCGGATCACCGAGGCAGGGGTTCGCGCCAACATTTCCGTGGCCATTGCCTATCTGGCCAATTGGCTTTCCGGACAAGGGTCGGTGGCCATCAACAACCTGATGGAGGACGCCTCGACCGTCGAGATTTGTCGGGCGCAAGTCTGGCAATGGATCCGCCACCGGGCCGAGGTGACGCTGGACAGCGGCAACCGCCGTCAGGTCGATGCCGAATGGCTAGGCGAATTGGTGCAGGCCGAGATTATCTGCATTCTGGACCGGCTTGGTCCAAACGGATTCCACCGCGGTCACTATGCCTCGGCGGCGCGGATATTCCATGAGGCGGCAACCGCTGCTCAGCTGCCCGACTTTATCACGGTTCAGGCTTACGCGCTGTTGAACGCGCTCGACTGATCCCGCCACACACGCCCAAAAGGAAGACTGACATGACGGAACGTAAGAGCTATGCCACCCTGCACGCCGAAGTTGCGGCGCGCTATCCTGCGGGGCAGACGACGGCAGGTATAACGGTGGACGATATCGTCCAGTTGAAACTGCAAAACAGCTATGACACCCATTTGGATATCGCGCGCGGCATGGCCCGGGTGATGCGCGCCGACATGGCGGAATATGACGCGGACCATTCAAAATTCACCCAGTCCTTGGGCTGCTGGTCGGGTTTCCATGCCCAGCAGATGATCAAGTCGGTCAAGCGGCGTCGTGGCACGACCAAGGGCGCCTATGTCTATCTGTCGGGCTGGATGGTGGCGGGTCTGCGCAACCGTTGGGGCCATCTGCCCGACCAGTCGATGCATGAAAAGACCGCTGTTGCGGACCTGATCCAGGAAATCTACACCTCTTTGCGGCAGGCCGACGAAGTGGCGATGAACGATCTGTTCAAGGCGCTGAAGTCGGCGCGCACTCCGGCGGAACGTGCGGCGGCGATTGCGGCCATCGACGGGTTTGAAAGCCATGTCGTGCCGATCATTGCTGATATTGACGCCGGTTTCGGCAACGAACATGCGACCTACCTGCTGGCCAAGGAATTGATCAAGGCGGGAGCCTGCTGTCTGCAGATTGAAAACCAGGTGTCCGACGCCAAGCAGTGCGGGCATCAGGATGGCAAGGTCACTGTCCCGCGTGAGGATTTCATTGAAAAGCTGCGCGCCTGCCGGTTGGCGTTTGAAGAATTGGGCGTGGATGAAGGGGTTATCGTGGCGCGGACGGACAGCCTGGGTGCTGGACTGACGCAGAAAGTGCCTGTCTCTGCGGGCCCCGGCGATCTTGCGGCGGAATACACGAAATGGCTGAAAACCGAGGCAATCACCGCGGCCAAGCCGATGACCGAGGGGGAGCTGGCGATCTGGTCGGGTGGTGAGTTTGTGCGGCCAGTGCGGCTGGCCAATGGGCTGTTCCCGTTCAAAGAGGGGTCGGGCCGGGCGCGGGTGATCGAGGATTGCATCTCGTCCCTTGTTCAGGGTGGGGCGGATCTGTTGTGGATTGAGACGGACACGCCGGACGTGACCGAGATTGCCGCCATGGTGAATGAGATCAAGAAAGTCGTTCCGAACGCCAAGCTGGCCTATAACAACTCGCCGTCATTCAACTGGACGCTGAACCTGCGCAAGCAGGTCCGCACGCAATGGCTGGCCGAGGGGCGGATCAATGCAGGCGACTATCCGGACAGCAACGCCTTGATGGGTCCCGATTATGACGCGACTGAATTGGGGATCGAGGCGGATCAGCGGTTGAAGCGGTTCCAGACCGATATTTCGGCGCGGGCCGGGGTGTTCCACAACCTGATTACGCTGCCGACCTTCCATCTGACCGCCAAGTCGGTGGATGAGTTGTCGGAGGGGTATTTCGGCGAGGACAAGATGCTGGCCTATGTCGCGACTGTTCAGCGGCAGGAAATCCGGCGCGGGATTTCGGCGGTCAAGCATCAGCATGAGGTGGGGTCCGATCTGGGCGACACGTTCAAGGAAATGGTCGCGGGCGAACGGGCGCTGAAAGCGGGTGGCCATGCCAACACGATGAACCAGTTCGCCGCCGAATAAGGCGGCGATATTGGGGGCGGGCGAGGTGTCCACGCGCGGACACTTTGCCTTTTCGTTTAAAAACAGGGTCTTGAGTTTTTTCGTTAAGGAAGTGGAAACCATGTTTCCGCGTAATCACGCGTCAGCTGTCGCGAAAGGCCCGGTCGAAATAGAACATGAAGGGCCGCAGCACATAGCTGAGCGGGGTGCGGGTTTCGGTGGACAAGAACGCCTCGACCGGCATGCCGGGGATCAGATCCTTGTCACCCAGTTTGACCATTTCCTCAGGCAACAGGGCCACCTTGACCTGATAATAGGTCTTTTGCGTCCGGATGTCCAAGGTGGCATCGGCCGAGATTTGCGCGACGCGGCCCAGGATGATGGGGATCTGCCGACCGTTGAACGCCTTGAACTTTAACGACGCGGCCTGGCCAAGATAGGTCTGGTCGATATCGGTTGAAAACACCCGGATACTGGCCAGAACCGGCACATGATCGGGCACGATCATCATCAGTGGCACGGCGGCCACCACCACGGATTGCACGCCCTGAACGCGCGACTGATAAATCTGGCCACTGACCGGCGCGCGGATCTCCAGCTTGGTCAAACCGTCCAGAATACTGGCCCGCCCCTCCAGAAAGCGGGTCCGTTCCGGGCGCAGTTTGGCCAGATCCTGTGCGGCCAGATTGACGGCATCGGGGCGGACCGAATGGCGGTTCAGGCCGATTTCAGAGATTTTGCCGCGCAGTTCGGCAATCTGAGCGGTCAATTTGCCGATTTCGCCGCGTGCGGCCACCTCGGCCTTTTCCAGGGTCAAGAGGTCTGCGGTGCGGTTCAACCCCTTGGCGTTCAGATCACGGGACTTGACCAATTCCTGACCGATCAAACGGCGTTCATCTGTTTTGGCGGCAAGCTGGGCCTGCACCCCGGCGATCTGATCCTTGATCTGGGAAATCTGTTCGTCCAGCAATTGCTGTTTGGCGGTAATGGCGGCGTAAAAGGCGTCAAGGTCGCGCTGGTGGCGGGCGATCAGGCGGGCCAACTCGGGGCGAGTGGCCACCTCGGCCAGAGCGGGGTGCAGGGTCAGGGTTGGCTGACCCTCGATCTGGGCCTCATATCTTGCGATGGTGGCGAGGGTTTCAAACAGGTCGCCCTCGACCACCTTGAGGTCGGACAGCAGTTGCCAGTCATCCAGCCGCACCACAACATCACCGGCCCGCACAAGATCGCCTTCGACGGCGAGGATCTGTTTGACGACGCCGCCGACCGGATGCTGGACGGCGGTCTGGGTTGACGACACCTCGATTGCGCCCAGGCCGATCACGGCCCCGGCAATATTGGCCCGGACCGACCAGACCCCGATGATCCCCACCAAGGCCACAAAGGCCGAAAAGCCAAGCAGCAACGGTTTGCGCGTGCTCCATGTCAGTCGTTTTGGGGCGGGGGCCATGGCCTAATTCCGCGCTGCCGACAGGGGGTCTGGATTGGGCGCATCGGGTTTGGCCGCGTTGGGCAGGATGGCAAGTTTCGGCCGCGTGGCGGGGGTGCTGGATTTGACCTGCTTTAGCTTGCCCCCCTCCAGCCGGTAGGTCGCACTGATCTGTTTGTGGTCAAGCGGTTTGCGCGACAGCATCAGGATCGAACCGCCCCGGCGCAAAATCTGGACAAAGGTCCGGTCCATCGTTTCGGGCAACACCTCGAGCAGCATGCCATCGGGTTCGTCGATGATCAGCAGTTGGGGGTCGTGATAAACGGCGCGGGCCAAAGCCAGTTGGTGGCGCTGTCCGCGCGACAGGGTCGAGGCGGTGGGGTCGATGCGGGTCTGATAGCCGTCGGGCAGGCCCGAGATGAAGGCATGCAGGCAGGCCTGCCGCGCGGCGGCGGCCACCTGTTCGGCGGGGGCTTGTTCGTCCAGATGGGCGATGTTTTCGGCCAGCGTCCCGGAAACAAAGCCCACCGATTCAGGGACATAGCCAAACAGACGGGCGGTTTCAGTGTCGGGGATGCGTTCCAGATTGACACCGTCCACCAAAATGGTGCCCGCAGAACGCCGCCACTGGCCAAGGATGGTTTGCGCCAGCACCGATTTGCCGCGCCCCGATGCGCCGTTGATCTGCACCATGCTGCCCGGCGTGATGTCCAGGGACAGCCCTTTGAGGATCAGGGCCCCGGTCAGCGGTGATTTTACGGACACGCCGTCCAGCGCCAGCCGCAGCCGGGGGTTGCCCGCCAGTCCGGCCGAGGCCTCGGGGTCCGGGCGGTCGGACAAAAAGCGTTTCAGGCGGCCCCAGTTGCGCGACGCCTCGATGATATTGGGCAATTCGCCCATGAAATGATCGACCGGGGACAGCACCCGGCCGACCAGAAAAGTCGCAGCCACCATGGCGCCTATCGTCAAGGTGCCCGACAGGGTCAGCCATGCGCCCAACGCCAGCACCGAATAGCGCACGATCAAGACCGTGGTGCCCGACAGATTGTCAAACCCGACCGTCCAGTCCTTGAGCGCGATGGCGCGGTCGCGCGATTGACGCCGCGCCTCCAGCCAGCGCGATTTGAACCCGGTGGCCATTTCCTGACCGCGCACCACATCGCGCGAGGCGACGATCATGTTCTTCAGATCGCCAATGCCCCGGCTGGCCGCAGTGGCATCATTCGCGCGGTCGCCCATCAGCGCCATTTGAACCAATGAGAACAGGAACAGGATGGCAATGCCGCCCAGACAGACCCAGCCCAGCAGCGGGTGCAGCACAAAGACGACCGTCAGGAACATCGGCGTCCAGACGAAATCAAACAGCGCCACAATCGAGGCGGAATGGAAAAACGCGCGCAACCCGTCCAGTTCGTCCAGTCCTGCGGTGGGTTTGGACCGGGCCGGGTCGAACATTTCGGCCTGTGAGGTGGTGGCAAAGATCACCGCCTCCAATCGTTCCTGAAACTGCGCGCCAAAGCGGGCCAGCACCCGTTTGCGGGCATAGTCCAGCAGGCCCTGCACCACCACCAGCGCCACCAGCAGCACAAACAGTGCGACCAGCGTTTCTTGCGATTGCGACGGCAGGACGCGGTCATAAATCAGGATGACAAACATCGGCCCCGCCAGACGCAGCAGGTTGACGCCAAAGCTCATGCCAAAGGCCACGGCAAGGATCCAGCGTCCGTGCCGCAGCGCCTGTCTGGCGGTATCTTGACCCTTGGTCACCTTGCGCCTGCTTTCGCCGGGCTAGCCGGCCTTCACCTGATTAAGATTGAAGCTGACGATGACGCGGTGCGCTTTGCGCCCCTGTTCTTTAGACACGTTGGGATCGACGCCGTGATAAAGCCAGCTGGGAAACAGGAACATCCGCCCCGGCGTGGGCACAAAGCGCACCTTGGTCCAGTTTTCCTTGGCGCGTTTGGTTTTGGGTTCGTATTTCGGCTGGTTCATCAGATGGGCGGTGCGCGGTTCGACAAACTCGATATTGCCGGCACCTTCGGGGGCGTGGATGTAGTAGACCCCGCTCCACATGCAGCCGGGGTGGACATGCGAGCGGTTGGCCGACCCGGGGGGGTTGATGATCGACCACATCGTGCCAATCTTCAGGGTGTGGGATTTGGCATAGCCCTGATCCTCGGCCATCTTGGCGGTCGAGGCGCTGATCAGGCCGACCAGATCGCTGTAATTGGGCGATTTGTGCAACTCGTTATGGCTGTGCCAACCACCCAGCTCGGTGAAGTTCGAGCGGTTGATGCCCTTTAGATCGCGTTCTTGTTCCGCATAGATGTTTTCCAGAAGTTTTTCATTCAAGGCACGAGAATCAGGCAGGTCGATCTGGAAAATGGTGGTCGGAAAGTAAGCGCGTTTGACAAACTGGATATTGGTCGTGTCCATTGCGGGTCTCGTTTTTTTGGGTCAAGGCTATTGAAATAATTAGCTAAGTTCATACCCGTGGGCGAAATCCGCCCTATTCTTTTCGTAATCATTGCCAGAACGCTAACACCCGGTCATTTTTCGATCAAGCCTTTGTGGTCGATCACCGGAATTGGGGGTGATTGCAGGCGTGACACCGGGATTGCAACCAAGGGGGCAAAGGATGTCCAGAACAGGAATTGCGGGCGCTTTGGTGGTCCATTGCGCGCTGGTTTGTACATCTGCCTTGGCGCAGGTGCCGCCCTTTGGCGATACGGCGGGGACGGTGTTTGACATCATCCGGGCCAGTGATCCGACTGCGCTGCAATGTCTGGATGCGGCGGGGCAGGCGCCGCGGCAGATCTGGGACAAGCGGGTGGACGGCGAACCGGTGGTGGATGCCCATCTCTTTATTGCGCGCTATACGGACGGGACATCGATTGAAATCGCGGTCAACCCCGAGTTTGCCGCCGCCGACGCGCTGACCCAGGCGCAGCGTTTTGCCCGGCCGCTGGGGCAATTGCCCACCTCGTTGCGGGTGGGGATCGGGCGGTTCAGCATCCACGCCGGGGATGAGGGGTTTCATGCCGGCACCGGGCAGGTCGTGGTTTACACCGGCCGGGCGGATGAGCGGGAAAGTTATGACCATCTGGAGGAGTCGCTGTTTCATGAGGCTGTCCATGCCAGTTGGGATGCCGAGCACCGTCTGGCCCCGGCTTGGGTTGCGGCACAGGCGGCGGATGGCCGGTTTCTGACCGGGTATGGTGCTGCCACCCCCGACCGCGAGGATCTGGCAGAGACGGCCCTGTTCGCCTTTGCCATTTTGCACCATCCCGACCGGTTCCCACCAGTTGACACGGCAGACACCGTGGCGGCGGTGCCGAACCGGATCGCCTATATCAAGGCACTGCTGCCGCCGGGGCAACCGCTGCAATACCAAGTGGCCGAGGCGACGGGCTGTCTGAGCGGATGACGGCACAAAAGGCCACGATGGCGGATTGGCTGGCGCTGCATGGGGTGACGGCGCAGGCCTGCCTTGTGGTTCTGGACCGGGCGGGTCCGGTTGCCGCCAAGGCCGCCGACCCGGTCTGGCAGCAGGATCCGAACCTGACCTGGCGGCTGGTGGCCGATCTGCTGACGCCATTCTTTCCGGCGCAGAACCCGCAGTTTGGCGACGGGCTGATTGCCCAGACATGGACCCGGACGCGGACTGATTTTTCGGGCGCAAAACGGGGCACGGTGCGGGGCTTTACCCTGCATGATGACGGCACCGGGCGCCCGATGGTCGTGGCTACCCCCAAAGGGCGGCTGTCGGACCTGGCGACGCTGGCGCATGAGTTTGGCCATGCGGCACAAATCATCGCCTGTGCCGGGGTCGCGATGCCCCCTGCCCTGCGCGAGGTGTGCGCCTGTCTGACCGAGCAGTTGGCGCTGAGCGGACTGACCGAGTGCGACCCTGAACGGGCCAGACTGGCGCAGACTTGGCTGGCAGGGCGCGGTTCGCGGCAGCGGCAGGACTTGCGGGCCGCGCTGCACAGCCCCGGTGCGGCGTATCGCTATGACTGGAATTACCCGTTGGCGCGGGCGGTGGTTGGCGGCATGGCGCAGATGAGCGCCGCCGAACGGCTGCAGCTGTTTTCCGGGCGTCTGCCGCTGATCGACCTGATCCAGTAAAAAAGGGCCGCGCAGGTTGCGCGGCCCTTTCTGGTTCAGGGGGAAGGTAAGCGGATCAGTCGCCGTCGCCTTCGTCGCCTTCGTTGCCTTCGTCGAATTCGTCGTCTTCGTCGCCTTCGTCGGCTTCGTCGTCTTCGTCGCCTTCGTCGTTTTCGTCGGCTTCGTCGTTTTCGTCGCCTTCGTCACCTTCGTCGGTTTCGTCGTCTTCGTCGCCTTCGTTGGTTTCGTCGTTTTCGTCGCCTTCGTCGGCTTCGTCGCCTTCGTCGGCTTCGTCGAGTTCGTCGCCTTCGTTGGCTTCGTCACCTTCGTCGCCAATGGTGATCAGGAACTCGTTGCCCTCATCGCCCTCGTCGCCTTGGTTGTCTTCGTCGCCTTCGTCGCCTTCGTTGCCTTCGTCGCCTTCGTTGCCTTCGTCAGTTTCGTCGCCTTCATTGCCTTCAACGCCTTCGTCGCCTTCGTCGCCTTCGTTGCCTTCGTCGTCTTCGTCGCCCTCATCGCCTTCGTTGAAGCCGAAGGTGTCGGTGTCGATGATCGCTTCGTTGCCTTCGTTGGCTTCGTCGCCTTCGTCGCCTTCGTCGCTTTCGTTGCCTTCGTCAGCTTCTTCGCCTTCGTCGCCTTCGTCGGCTTCGTCGCCTTCGTTGCCTTCGTCACCCTCGATGCCAAGGTTGAAACCTTCGTCGCCTTCGTCACCTTCTTCGCCTTCGTCGCCTTCGTCGGCTTCGTCGGATTCGTTGGCTTCGTCGTTTTCGTCGCCTTCGTCACCTTCAAAGCCGTCGCCGACAATGTCGTCAACGAACTGCGTCAAGCCTTCGTTGCCTTCGTTGCCTTCCTGGCCCTCGTCGGCTTCGTCGGCTTCGTCGCCTTCGTCGCCTTCTCCGCCTTCGTCGCCTTCGTCGCCTTCAGTGCCTTCGTCGTTTTCGTCGCCTTCGTCGCCTTCGGCGCCTTCGTCAGCTTCGTCGCCTTCGTTGGCTTCGTTGCCTTCGTCGCCGTCATTGGTTTCGTCGTTTTCGTCGCCTTCGTTGGCTTCGTCGCCTTCGTCCAACTCGTCGTTTTCATTGGCTTCGTCGGCTTCCTCGCCTTCGTCGCCTTCATCGGCTTCGTCGCCTTCGTTGCCTTCGTCACCCTCGATGCCAAGGTTGAAGCCTTCGTCGCCTTCGTCACCTTCTTCGCCTTCGTCGCCTTCATCGGCTTCCTGGCCTTCGTCAGCTTCGTCGCCTTCGTTGCCTTCGCCGTCTTCATTGCCTTCGTCGGCTTCGTCGCCTTCGTCGCCTTCGTCATCTTCATCGCTCAGTAAGGCTTCTTCGTTGCCTTCTGAACCTTCGTTGCCTTCGTCGCCGTCGGCGTCGGCACTATCGATTTCCGAGTTGGTCTCGTCGCCTTCGTCGCCTTCGTCGTCTTCATCGCTCAGTAAGGATTCTTCGTTGCCTTCTGACCCTTCGTTGCCTTCGTCGCCGTCAGCGTCGGCACTATCGGTTTCCGAGTTGGTCTCGTCGCCTTCGTCGCCTTCGTCGTCTTCGTCGGCTTCGTCGCCTTCGTCGTTCTCATTGCCTTCGTCGGCTTCTTCGCCTTCGTCGTTTTCGTCGAATTCGTCGGCTTCGTCGTCTTCGTTGCCTTCCAGGCCCTCGTTGAACTCGTCGCCTTCGTCGGCTTCGTCGCCTTCGTCGGCTTCGTCGGCTTCGTCGCCTTCGTCGGATTCGTCGAATTCGTCGCCTTCGTCGTCCTCGTCGTCTTCGTCACCTTCCGAGAATTCGTTGCCCTCGTCGCCGTCGTCTTTGCCTTCGTCGCCTTCGTCGCCTTCGTCGTTTTCGTTGGCTTCGTCGTCTTCGTTGCCTTCGTTGCCTTGGGGCGGCACGGCCTCGTCGCCTTCGTCGCCTTCGTCGTTCTCGTTGTTTTCGTCGTCTTCGTTGCCCTCGTTGCCCTCGGCGTCAGAGATCAATTCGTCGCCTTCGTTGTCTTCGTTGCCTTCGTCGCCTTCGTTGTTTTCGTTGCCTTCGTTATTTTCGTTGTTCTCATTGCCTTCGTCGGTTTCGTTGTCCTCGTTGCCTTCGTCGCCTTCATTGCCTTCGTCGGCTTCGTCGTTTTCGTCGAATTCGTCGTTTTCGTTGCCTTCGTCGTCCTCATTGCCCTCGTCGCCCTCGTCATCGATAAAGCTGATGGGGGCGAAAAGGTCGCTGGACGTCAGGGCCTGGGTGATTGCGTCAAGGATGCGGTCGTCAAGATCGACATCCGGAATGATGATGGCAGTCATGATGGGAACCTCCCTAAAGGTATGAATTGGCATGCGATTACGCAGCCTGCGATTGTGGGTCATTGGGCGGGTCCCGGAGGGGGTGACAGCAGCGTCACCTCACAAGCCGGACCCTGAACGAGGGGGCCGAAGGGCCGAAAAGTCATTCATGGCCATAAGCGGCAAAAGCGGCAAGCCGCGGCCAAAGGTCGCTTGAATATCGCGTGATGATGCGCCCACGGCGTCACAAGTCAAGACAATTTGCGATAGATTGCGTGCAAAGGCCGGTGTGGCGGGCAACAGGGGCTGGCCTTTCCGGGCTGGTGGCGTCAAAACGGGTGCCACCAGCGCGGTATAGCGCCCCATGTCCACGAAAGCCGCTGCCTCATGTGCCCTGCCCCTGTGACGACCGATGCCCCCCGCGGTTACATCATCCCGATTGGCGGGGGCGAGGATCGGGTCAAGGAGATGCACATTCACCGCCGGTTCGTTGAATTGTCGGGCGGTGCGGATGCCGATATCGTGGTGATCCCGACGGCATCGCAGTTGGAGACGACGGGGGCGGATTACCTGTCGATCTTTCGCGGTCTGGGGGCGGGCCGGGTCGAGTTCCTGCCGATTGTCACCCGCGCCGACTGCGAGAACCCGATCTATTTCGAGATGCTGGACCGTGCGACCGGGATTTTCCTGACGGGGGGCAATCAGCTGCGCTTGTCCACCATACTGGGCGGCACCATGGTCGCGCGCAAGATCCGGCGGCGCAATGCGGCGGGGGTGCCGGTTGCGGGTACGTCGGCCGGGGCATCGATCATGTCGGAACATATGGTGGCGGGGGGGGACAGCAATTCTGCCCCGGTCGAGGGCAGCGTCAATCTTGCGCCGGGGCTGGGGCTGACCAATGCGGTGATCATCGACCAGCATTTCACCCAGCGCAACCGGTTGGGGCGGCTGTTGGCGGCGTCGTCCTATAACCCGTTTCTGATTGGTCTGGGGATTGACGAGGACACCGCCGCCTTCATTGGCCCGGACAATGTGCTGGAGGTGGTGGGGCGCGGAACGGTCACCGCGGTCGATGCCAGCCAGCTTAGCCATTCGTCGATGTGGCTGGCAAATCGCGGCGATGCGATCACCTTGCTTGGACTAAGGCTTGACGTCATGGGGGAAGGCTGCCGTTATGATCTGACAAACCGCAAAGCCTATGCCCCCGACAGTCATGCTGCGTTCTGT
>JANNAF010000175.1:0-2233 GCA_031384005.1 Rhodobacterales bacterium
GACAAAGGTCATGGTATTGTTGGACTTTTCCCACGACTCCAACAGGAACGGCCCCGACGTGACCAGCGTATCGACATTGGCGGCGTATTCGTCGCCCAGCTTGTCGACCACATGCTTGGGCACCGGATACCACAGCGACACGACGCCCGGCAGATAGGGTTTCGGGGCGGATGTGGTGACCTCGATCGTCTTGTCATCCACCGCCTTGATGCCCAATGTGGACACATCCATCTCGCCCTTGGTCACGGCGTCCCAATTGGCGATGCCGCCCGCGTAACCCCAATACCACGCAAAGTCATAGCCCGTCGTCGCGGCGCGTTGCAGCGCAAAGATGTAATCGCCTGCGGTCAGCGGGGTGTCATCGGACCACACCAGCCCGTCACGCAGCTTGAACGTCCAGACCAGCCCATCCTCGGACTGGGTCCAGCTTTCGGCGGCCATGGCGTTCAGTTTGAAATTATTGTCGAAACTGGTCAGCGGCAGCATCACAATCTCGGGGTTGCCCGCACGGGCATAGACGGTTTTCATGTAATCCATATAGGTGCCGCTGGTGCTGTCACCCGCGCTATAGACGGTGGTCTGCGCCACCAGCGGTGCGGTCGATACCAGCACAGCCGCAGCCAGCGCCCCCACCGTTTTCAGAAAATGCTTCATTCTTTCCTCCTTGCTGACGTGTCCTTGTTGGCAGCGGCCATGGCAACCCGTGGCGTCATGGCTTGGGCGAAGGAGTTCGATTCTGCGCCCAATGTCATATGTCTGACAAATTAACGCACCGCACGCAACGGTGGCGATTCGGGCGTTGGCATCAGGTCAGCACGCGCCGCAACCCGTCTTGCACCTTGATCAGGGCGGGCCGAAACGCGGCCACCATGGCCTGCGGGTCGGGATCAGTGGCCGCCATGCCAATGTTCAGCCCCGCCACCACCCGGCCCCGCGCGTTGAACACTGGCACGGCCAGCGACCGCAGGCCCAGTTCAACCTCTTGATCCACCAGCGCAAATCCCGGCGCGCGGGCACGGGCAACCTCGGCCATCACCTCGTCGGGGGTGGTGCGTGACAGGCGGGTGCGCGGCGACAGATCGGCGCGGTCCACCAGCGCCCGCGCCTGCGCCTCGGGCAGCGCCGCCAACAGGACGCGCCCCAGCGACGTGCAATGCGCAGGCAACCGCGACCCCGGCAACAACCCCACCGACATCACCCGCCGCTGCGCCGCCCGCGCCAGATAGACGATGTCGCCGTCGTCCAATATCGCCACCGAACAGGATTGCCCGACCTGTTCGGACAACTGGTCCAGCCAAGGCTGCACGATCTGCGCCAATGGCAAGGCCGCCAGCGCCCCGGCCCCCAGCCGCAACACCCGCGGTGTCAGGGTGAAAAACTTGCCGTCATACTCGGCATAGCCCAAGGCGTGCAGCGTCAGCAAACAGCGCCGCGCCGTCGCCCGGTCCAACCCCGTCGCGCCCGCCACAGCAGAGATCGACTGGCGCGGCGTGTCGGTGCCAAAACACTCCAACACCCGCAACCCCTTGGCCAGTGACGCGATCATGTCGGTTTTGTTCACCATGCGCACAACATGGCGCGCAATGCGAACAAAGGTCAACTTGCGCCCAAACCCCCTTGCACAGGCCACCCCCCACACCCCCTTATCGCCCTAACAGGAGGCGCATATGGACAAATCCCTTCCCGATCTGGCAACCGCCGTGGCGGGCATCCCTGACGGTGCCGTGGTGATGATTGGCGGCTTTGGCGGATCGGGTGCGCCGATCGAACTGATCCACGCCCTGATCGACCGCTATCTGGCCACGGGCCACCCCACCGGCCTGACCGTGGTGAACAACAACGCGGGCAACGGCCATGTCGGCCTTGCCGCGCTGATCGAACAGGGCATGGTGGCCAAGCTGATCTGTTCCTTTCCGCGTTCAGCCGATCCGGTGGTGTTCACCCAAGCCTACCTTGCGGGCAAGATCGCGCTGGAACTGGTGCCGCAGGGCACGCTGGCCGAACGCATCCGGGCGGGCGGTGCCGGCATCCCGGCGTTTTATACCCCCACCAGTTACGGCACCGACCTTGCCGCTGGGAAACCCGTCGAAACCTTTGATGGCCGCCCCTATGTGCAGGAACGCTGGCTCAAGGCCGATTTCGCACTGGTCAAGGCGCATCTGGCCGACCGTCTGGGCAACCTGACCTACCGCATGGCGGCGCGCAACTTTAACCCCCTGATGTGCATGGCCGC
>JANNAF010000176.1:0-2461 GCA_031384005.1 Rhodobacterales bacterium
TACACCATCGGCTGGCAGATCGCCGAACAGATCCTGACCCACCAAAAGGTCAGCCGCAAACAGGCCTGGCATCAGGCCATTGATCTGTTGGAGGAGGTCGGCATCCCCAAACCCTCCGAGGCCGTCCACCGCTATCCCCACCAACTGTCCGGCGGCATGCGTCAACGCGCCGTCATCGCCATGGCCCTGACCTGCAACCCCACCCTTCTGGTCGCGGACGAACCCACGACGGCCCTTGATGTGACGGTTCAGGCGCAGATCCTCGACCTTCTGCGCAACCTGCAAAGCAAACACGGCTCCTCGATCATCTTCATCACCCATGACCTTGGCGTGATGGCCGAACTGGCCGACCGGGTGATGGTGATGTACGCAGGCCGCATCGTCGAACGCGCTGACAAGACGGCCCTCTTCGCCAACCCCCGCCACCCCTATACCCTCGCGCTCCTCGACTCGATCCCGCCGCTGGACGGCCCGCGCCCCGACCGCCTGCGCTCGATCGCCGGCGCGCCGCCCTCGCTGCTGAACCTGCCCCAAGGCTGCGCCTTTGCCCCACGTTGCCCCCAGCGCCTGCCCGCCTGCGACGCGGCCAAACCCCCCCTGATCGGCGGCACCCACGCCGCCGCCTGCATCCTGCCGAGTGTTTGAATGACAGCCCCCCTTTATACCGTCACCAACCTGTCCAAACGCTTCCGCGTCGGCACCCGCTTTTCGCGTCAGGGCCTGCGCACCGTTCAGGCGGTCGACAATGTCTCGCTCAACATCATGCCCGGCGAAACCCTTGGCCTTGTGGGCGAATCCGGTTGCGGCAAATCCACCCTTGGCCGCTGCCTGTCGCGGCTTTACGACATCTCCGAAGGCACCTTGACCTTTGACGGCACCGACATCTCGCACCTGACGCCCCGCGCGATGCGCCCCCTGCGGCGCAAGATCCAGATGGTGTTCCAGGACCCCTACGCCTCACTGAACCCGCGCCGCCGGGTGCAAGACCTGATCGCCGAACCCCTGCGCATCCACCTGACCCTGACCCCGGCGCAGGAAAAATCCCGCGTCGCTGAACTCCTTGACCAGGTCGGCCTCTTGCCCGACCACGCCCACCGCTACCCCCACGAATTTTCCGGTGGCCAGCGTCAGCGCATCGGTATCGCCCGCGCCATCGCGCTGGAACCCAAAATGGTGATCCTCGATGAACCCGTCTCGGCGCTCGACGTCTCGGTGCAGGCGCAGATCGTCAACCTGCTGTCCGACCTCCAAGACCGCCTCAAACTGACCTATGTCTTTGTCGCCCACGACCTGTCCGTCGTCCGGCAAGTCTCGACCCGCATCGCGGTGATGTATCTGGGCTCCATCGTCGAGATTGGCGAGGCGACCGAACTGTTCACCCACCCCGCCCATCCCTATACCCAAGCCCTGATTTCCGCTGTCCCCAAACCGGTGAACGCCACCGGCACGCGCCAGCGCATCATCCTGACCGGCGACGTGCCCAGCCCGATCAACCCCCCCGCAGGCTGCCGCTTCCACCCGCGTTGCCCAATCGCCCAAGACCGTTGCCGCACTGAACGCCCGGCCCTGACCGCCTCCACCGGGGCCCGCGCCGTCGCTTGCCACTTTCCGCTAAAACTTGCCTAAAATTTCGCCCACCCCGATTGCTCCTTTGGAAATACTCCACGGGGGCAGGGTGGGTTGGTTCCGCGAACCAAACCACCCCGGGGGTGTGAAACCCCCGGGCAACGCCACCGGCAAACCGCCGCTGCACAGCCTGCGCCACCCCACCCCGCGCAATGGGCCGCAACCTGATCGCCGCCAAAAACCCGGCCAATCCCAGCCCGATACTGGCCATATAGATCACGCCAAACCCGCCCGTCATGTCGCAAATCCAGCCGCCCAGAACCGGTCCGGTCGCCATGCCCAACGACCCGGCCATCCCCGCCACCCCCTCGACCGAACAGACCGACACCGCCGCCAATGCGGCTATCCCGCAAATCCGGGCCTATCGGACCACATGGAAAATCGGCCCCGAATGGGGCGCGCAACAAAGGAAATTGCTGACCACCAAAACGGCGAACTGCGGCAAGGTGACGGCCCGGCGCACCGTCCTTTCGGCAGGCGGCGCGTCCGTCTGACCGCCCAGCGCCCCCTGCACCGGCGGCGGGCGCAACAGGACCGCCGTGGGCACCGTGCACCGCGCGACCACCACTGCCAGAATGGTCAAAACCATTCGCCAGTCATAGACCTCGATCAATCCTGCCACCCAGATCGCCGTCCTGATCGCCGTCCTGATCGCCGCCCAGATCGCCGCCCAGATCGCCGCCCATATCGCCGCCCGGGTTGCCGCCGGATCTGGCCGCGACATAGCCCATGTTCCGCCCGGCTTTTGTCGGTCATTTTGCTGGCCACACCCCATGCCCTGTCAATACTGACCCGCCTGGCGCCTGCCCGCTAAACATGATCATTTTCGACTGCA
>JANNAF010000195.1:0-7580 GCA_031384005.1 Rhodobacterales bacterium
TGACGCGGTTGTCATGGCCAGGGCCATGGCGGGGTGAACCCCGCCCTACATTTGCCGCCCAATTATTGACCTTATGATCAAATTAGGGGCGCTGCCTTTAAGATTTCTGTTGACCACCTGCGCCGCATCCTAGCTAAATCACATACGATCCACCCGCGGTTGACCATGAGTCTGGTCTGGGACAGGGTGGCGATGGTTTTGACAACTGGGAGACGAACATGACCCTTATGAAACACCTGCTGGGGGCCTCGGCGCTGCTGGCTTTGACGGCGGGCGCGGCTTTTGCTGAACCGGCGATCATTTATGACGTGGGCGGCAAGAACGACAAGTCGTTCAACGAAGCCGCCTTTGGTGGCGCCGAGCGTTGGAAAGCCGAGACTGGCGGCACCTATAAAGAGCTGGAAATGCAGAACGAAGCCCAGCGTGAGCAGGCACTGCGTCAGTTGGCCGAAGGCGGCGCTAACCCGATCGTCATGACCGGTTTCGCCTTTGGTGACGTTTTGAACACCGTGGCCCCGGACTATCCGGACACCAAGTTTGCGATCATCGACATGGTGGTCGAGCAGCCTAACGTGAAATCGGTGGTCTTTACCGAGGATCAGGGCAGCTATCTGGTCGGCATGATGGCTGGTCTGGCGTCCAAGTCGAACGTCGTCGGCTTTATCGGTGGCATGGACATTCCGCTGATCCGCCGTTTCGGCTGCGGCTATGCGCAGGGCGTCAAGGCTGTGAAGCCTGATGCAACCGTCATCCTGAACATGACCGGCACCGATGGTTCGGCATGGAACAACCCGGTCAAGGGCGCTGAGATTGCCAAGTCGCAGCAAAGCCAAGGCGCTGACGTGATCTATGCTGCCGCTGGCGGCACGGGCGTGGGCGTTCTGCAGGCGGCTGCCGACATGGGCATCCTGTCGATCGGCGTGGACAGCAACCAGAACTACATGCACCCCGGTTCGGTTCTGACCTCGATGCTCAAGCGTGTGGATAACGCGGTTTATGGCGCGTTCACCGAAGGTGAAGCCATGACCACGGGCATCAATGTGATGGACCTGAAGGCGGGCGGCGTCGGCTATGCGATGGACGACAACAACGCAGCCTTGGTCACCGCAGAGATGCAGGGAGCAGTCGATGCAGCCGCAGAAAAGATCAAGTCGGGCGAGTTGGTGGTTCACGACTATATGTCGGACAACACCTGCCCGGCTGGCCAGTTCTAATGGCCGCAGGGCCAATCGGGGGGCGGCAGGCAACTGCCGCCCCCAATTCACCCTATGCCATTGAACTCAAAGGCATATCCAAGGCGTTTGGGCCGGTGAAGGCCAATCAGGACATCAATATTCAAGTGCCGCGCGGCACAATTCACGGTATCATTGGCGAAAATGGTGCAGGAAAATCGACACTGATGTCGATTCTGTACGGGTTTTACAAAGCCGATGCCGGGACCATTCATATCAACGGCAAGTTGACCCCCATCCCCGACAGCCAGAGTGCCATTCGCGCCGGTATCGGCATGGTGTTTCAGCATTTCAAACTGGTCCAGAACTTTACCGTGCTGGAAAACGTGATCCTTGGGGCCGAGGATGGGCAGATGCTGTCCACCTCGTTGAACCGGGCGCGCAAAGAGTTGGAGGCGTTAAGCCAGGAGTTCGAACTGGACGTGCATCCCGATGCCCTGATCGAGGATTTGTCAGTCGGCCATCAGCAGCGGGTCGAGATTTTGAAGGCGCTGTACCGCCGGGCCGACATTCTGATTCTGGACGAACCGACGGGTGTTTTGACGCCCGAGGAGGCCGACCACCTGTTCCGCATCCTTGCCGGGTTGAAGGAGCAGGGCAAGACAGTCATCCTGATCACCCACAAGCTGCGCGAGATCATGGAGGCGACCGATAACGTCAGCGTGATGCGGCGCGGCACGATGGTCGCCACAGTCAAGACGGCAGAAACCTCGCCCGAGGCGCTGGCCGAGTTGATGGTGGGCCGCAAGGTGTTGCTGGAGGTCGAAAAGGTGCCCAGCACGCCCGGCAGGGTTATTCTGTCGGTGGAAAACCTGCGGGTGAAGGATGAACACGGCGTCGAGCGGCTGAAAGGTGTCAGCTTTGACATCCGCGCGGGCGAGATACTGGGGATTGCCGGGGTTGCGGGCAATGGCCAGTCGGAACTGTTGCAGGCCTTGGGCGGGATCACGCGGGCGACGGGCCGTGTCACGATGAACGGGGCCGCGTTGCCGTTGTCCGGCGCGGGCGCTGATGGCCAGTCGCGGCGGACAGCCGGGATCGCCCATGTGCCCGAGGACCGCCAGTCGCTGGGTCTGGTCATGGATTTTGCCGCCTGGGAAAACGTGGCCTTTGGTTATCACAACGACAAGGAATACCAGAAAAACGCCCTGATCATGGATAATGCGGCGATCAAGGCGGATACGGCGCGCAAGATGGCAACCTTTGACGTGCGGCCGCCAAACGCGATGCTGGCGGCCAAAAGTTTTTCCGGCGGCAATCAGCAAAAGATCGTGGTTGCGCGCGAGATTGAACAGAAGCCAGATCTGCTGTTGGTAGGCCAACCGACACGCGGTGTGGACATTGGCGCGATCGAGTTCATTCACAAGCAGATCGTGGCGCTGCGCGACGCGGGCAAGGCCGTGCTGCTGGTGTCGGTCGAGTTGGACGAGATCATGTCGCTGGCCGACCGGATCGTGGTGATGTTCGACGGCCACCTGATGGGCGAGCGCGACCCCGCACAGACCAACGAACGGGAGTTGGGGATGATGATGGCCGGGATGGTCGGAAAAGGGGCCTCCTGATGGACAAGATGCCGCGTTGGGCTGATGTGGTGTTGGTGCCGCTGATCTGTCTGGTCATCGCGTTTTTCTTTTGTGGCGTGTTGATCTGGGCCATCGGGCAAAGCCCGGTCGAGGCGTTGACGATCATGGTGACGGGGTCGCTGGGGTCGACCTATGGCTGGGGTTACACCTTGTATTTTGCCACCAATTTCATGTTCACCGGATTGGCCGTTTCCATTGCGTTTCAGGCCAGCCTGTTCAACATCGGCGGCGAGGGGCAGGCGACGCTGGGCGGTTTGGGGGTGGCGCTGTCGTGCCTGTTGATCCCGTGGCCGCATTGGTCGCTGGCGTTGATGGGGTCGATGGTGGCGGCGATGGCCTTTGGCGCGGCATGGGCATTCCTGCCCGCCTGGTTGCAGGCCAAGCGCGGCAGTCACATCGTGATCACCACCATGATGTTCAATTTCATCGCCTATGCGCTGATGAATTACCTGTTGGTCAACGTGTTGCGTCCGGTGGGCAAGATGGACCCGGCGTCGGCCCGGTTCGACGAGGTGACCAATCTGCCGCAACTGGGCGAGATACTGGCGCTGGTCGGTATTCCGTTTTCGACACGCAACCCGGCCAATATCAGCCTGCTGATTGCGCTGGCCTGCGCGGTGGCGGTGTGGGTGTTGTTATGGCACACCCGTTTGGGCTTTGCGATCCGGGCTTTTGGCAAGTCGGAAAAGGCGGCGGTTTATGCCGGGATCAATCCGGTGCGCATCACGCTATATGCCATGATGCTTTCGGGTGGGTTGTCAGGGATGATGGCAATCAATTCGGTGCAGGGCGAGGCGAACCGGCTGTTGCTGAACTCGGTCGAGGGGGCGGGGTTCATCGGGATTGCGGTGGCCTTGATGGGGCGCAACCATCCGTTTGGCATCGTGATTGCATCGATCCTGTTCGGGTTTCTGTATCAGGGCGGCAGTCAGTTGGCCTTGGGCACCACCATCCCGCGTGAGGTGATTGTGGTGTTGCAGGCGCTGGTGATCCTGTTCACCGGGGCGCGGCCCTATATGGTGCAAAAACCGCTGGAGCGGTTGTTCGTCCGGAGGGCTGCGTGATGGAATTGGCGAGTTTCCTGCAGATCCTGGAATCGACGATCCGGCTGGCCACGCCGTTGCTGTTTGCCTGTCTGGCGGGGTTGTATTCCGAACGGGCCGGAGTGTTTGACATCGGGCTGGAGGGCAAGATGCTGGTGGCGGCCTTTGCGGCGGCGGCGGCGTCTTTTGCGACGGGGTCGGTGTGGCTGGGTACGCTGGCCGGGATTGGTGCGTCGCTGCTGTTTGCCGGGGTGCATGGTTTGGCGGCGATCACGTTCCGGGGCAATCAGTTGATTTCGGGGGTGGCGGTGAACTTTCTCGCCTCGGGGTTGACGGTGGTTCTGGGGGCGGCGTGGTTCAAGCTGGGCGGGCAGACGCCTGCGCTGACCGGGGGGATGCGGTTTGCGGATGCGCCGCTGTTGGACCTGTTTGACGTGACGGACCCCAATCCGGTGGTCGAGCTGATCTTTGGCCATTCGATACTGGTTTATGTCGCGCTGGCCTGTGTGCCCGCGACGGCGTGGCTATTGTACCGCACGCGGTTTGGGTTGCGGTTGCGGGCGGTGGGGGAAAACCCGGCGGCGGTGGATACGGCTGGGGTATCGGTTGTTGGGCTGCGCTATGCCGCGGTGGCGATCACCGGGGTCCTGTGCGGGTTGGCCGGGGCCTATATGTCGATGGCGCTGTCGGCGGGGTTCCTGCGGGAAATGACGGCGGGGCGGGGCTATATCGCGCTGGCGGCGTTGATTTTCGCCAAGTGGCGGCCGTGGTATGCGCTGTTGGCGTGCACGCTGTTTGGGTTGCTGGATGCCGTGGCGATCCGGTTTCAAAGCATTGATGTGGGAGTGTTCATCATCCCGGTGCAGTTCACGCAGGCGCTGCCTTATATCCTGACGGTGATCATTCTGGCCGGATTTGTCGGCAAGGCGATCCCGCCCCGGGCGGGAGGCGAGCCCTATGTCAAGGAGCGTTGAGATCATCCATACCCGCGCAGGGGCAGAACCGGTGCAGGTGGGGCTGATTCTGGGGTCGGGGTTGGGGCATCTGGCGGGGGCGGTGCGGGGGGTCAGCATACCCTATGCCGATCTGCCGGGATTTTCGCATGTGGCGGTGTCGGGGCACAATCCCAATCTGGTGGTGGGCGATCTGGAGGGGGTTCGGGTTGCCGTATTCGGAGCGCGTGAGCATTATTATGAAAGCGGCAATCCAGCGGCGATGCGCCCGGCGCTGGAGTGTTTGAAGGCGCTGGGGGCGAGGTCGTTGATTGCCACCAATGCGGCCGGGTCGATGCGGGCGGATATCCGGCCGGGTGATCTGATGCTGCTGAGTGACCACATCAACTTTTCCGGGCTGAACCCGCTGATCGGTGAAAAGACTGACGCGCGGTTTGTGCCGATGACGGCGGCGCATGATAGCGAGATGAGGGCGGCGTTGCGGGCCAGTGCGCAGGCCGTGGGGGTTGCGCTGCCCGAGGGGGTTTATGCGTGGTATTCGGGGCCATCCTTTGAAACGCCGGCCGAGATCAGGGCGATCAGGCTGCTGGGTGGCGATGCGGTGGGCATGTCCACCGTGCCCGAGGTAATCCTTGCGCGGTTTTTGGGGCTGCGCGTGGCGGCGATTTCGACGATCACCAACATGGCGGCCGGGCTGTCGGATGAGCAGATCAGCCATGAGCACACCAAGGCCATGGCGCCCTTGGGTGCGGCAAAGCTGGAACAGGTGCTGCGGCATTATCTGCGCGGGCTGGCCTGAGCCGAGAGGGAGTTTGACTTGCGCGGCCAAGCGGCGCAACCCTAGGGAAAACGCAGGCAAATCACCCCGATGCAGCTGTATCTGCCCATCGCCGAAGTATCGGTCAACATTCTGGTCCTTTTGGGTTTGGGCGGGATGGTTGGGTTTTTGTCGGGCATGTTTGGGGTCGGTGGCGGATTTCTGATCACCCCGCTTTTGATGTTCATTGGTATCCCGTCGGCGGTTGCGGTCGCGACCGGGGCCAATCAGGTCGTTGCATCGTCGATATCCGGGGTTTTGGCGCAGTTGCGGCGCAAGGCTGTGGATTTCCGCATGGGGATGGTGCTGACGGTGGGCGGATTTGCCGGGTCGATCATTGGGGGGGCGGTGTTCAGCTGGATGACGCGGGCAGGGCAGATCGACCTGTTTGTGCAACTGTCCTATGTGCTGTTTCTGGGGCTGGTGGGTGCCATGATGTTGCAGGAAAGCCTGCGCGCCCTGTGGCGGTCGCGGCGGGCAGGGGCCAGTCCGGTCCGCCGGGCGCATGTGCATTCCTGGGTCCACCGGATGCCGTTCAAGGTCAAGTTCCGGACGTCGGGCCTGTATATCTCGGTTATTCCGCCGGTATTGGTGGGGGCGCTGGTCGGGTTTTTGTCGGCCATCATGGGGGTTGGTGGTGGGTTCATCATGGTGCCCGCGATGATTTATCTGTTGGGTGTGCCGACGCGGGTGGTGGTGGGCACCTCCCTGTTCCAGATCATATTTGTCACCGCGTTCACCACCCTGATGCATGCGCTGAACCACCATTCGGTCGATATCTTGTTGGCGCTGTTGCTGATCACGGGTGGGGTGATCGGCGCACAGTTCGGGGCGCGGGTGGGCATCAAGCTGAAGGCAGAGCAATTGCGCATCCTGCTGGCGCTGTTGGTTCTGGCCGTGGCGGGCAAGATCGCGCTGGATCTGCTGATCGAGCCGTCAGAGTTGTATTCCATCACTCCGGGGGCGGCATGATCCGGGTGCTGGTCCTGTTTGTTCTGCTGGCCCTGCCCCTGCGGGCAGAAGAAATTGTGTCGGGCCTAAGCCAAAGCCGGGTGTCGATTGACGCGCGGTTTGATGGCACGTCCATCCTGATTTACGGCGCCGCCATGCGCGAGGAAAAGCCGCCAGCATGGCCTCTGTTGCAGGTGATTGTCACCGTGGCCGGCCCCGAGGTCCCCATTGTAGTGCGCCAAAAGGAACGGGTGGCAGGCATCTGGATCAACCAGGGGGCGATGGCGGTTGATGGTGCCCCCAGTTTTTACGCCATCATGACAACCGGACCGCTGGACGAAATCCTGTCTGTCGCAGAGGACGAGGTCCACAGCGTATCCATCCCGCGCGAGATTGGGGCGGTACGGTTGGGTGCGGGGGCCGGATCGTCGGCCGAGTATCTGGCGGCATTGGAACGCATCCGGAAGGCCGAGGGCCGTTTCAGATTGGCGCCCAATTCGGTCTTGTTGTTGCAGCAATCGCTGTTTCGCACCGAGGTTGCCCTGCCTGCGAACCTGACCGAGGGTGATTACAAGGTACGGATATTTCTGACGCGGGGTGGCACGGTGGTCGATCTGCAGGAAAGCGTCATTCGGGTGGCCAAGGATGGGTTGGAGCGGTTCTTGTTCCGTTTGGCACAGGACCAGCCGCTGCTGTACGGCATCTTGTCGCTGTTGATGGCGGCCTTTGCCGGATGGGCGGCATCCGAGGTGTTCAGGCGGTTACGGCTGTAACCGCGCCACGATTTGCGGAAAGGCGCGGTGCAGGGTGATGCCACGGGCAAGGTTCATCACCATCAAGGCAGCCCACAGGCCGTGATTGCCAAACAGCGGCACCAGCACCAACAGGGCCGGGATATAGATGGCCAGCACCAGCACGGCGGCGCGCACCATGGCCCCGGTCATCAGGGCCCCGATGAAGATGCCGTCATAAATCCAGCAGGCCGCGCCGATCAGCGGGGC
>JANNAF010000219.1:0-2030 GCA_031384005.1 Rhodobacterales bacterium
GTGATCGGCAGAACCCAACTGCCCGGCTTTTCCCATCCTCCCGCCGGAAACCAGTTCAACCAGACCGCAAACACCAAAATCAGCATCATCGAGATGACAAAAACCGGAATGGTCAGGCCCAGCGTGGACAGCGCCGACACCAGATAATCAACCCATGTATTGCGGTGCAACGCCGCCGCAATGCCCATCAAAATGCCCAAAGGTGCGCCAATCAGCACCCCCGACCCGCCCAAAATCAGGCTGGGTGGCCAGGCGCGGGCCAACAGCTCCAGCACCGTCTCACCCGGGCTTTGGAACGGCACGCCAAAATCGAAATGCAGCACGCCCCACATATATTTGAAATACTGCACATACAGCGGCTGGTCCAAACCCAAACTGGCGTTCAGCTTGGCCTTAACGGCGTCCGATACCGGCATGTCATTGCCATCAAACGGCCCGCCCGGCACCGAATGCATCATCAGAAACACGATCACCGACACGACCGTGAATGTCAGCGCAATCGATAGGATACGGCCAAGGATATAGCGGATCATGGCGCCACCGCCTGCACCAGATGGCCGGGGGCAACCTGCACCAGCGCGGGCACCGGGCCAGCCCCGGGCAGGCGCGGTATGGCGGCGGTGATCTGGTCCGGGGTCAGGAACCTGCGCGCCCGCCGTTCGCGCGGGTTCAGCACCGGAATGGCCGACAGCAACCCTTGGGTATAGGGGTGGCGCGCGTCTGCGAAAATCGCCTCGGTCGGGGCCTGTTCCACGATGCGGCCGTTCCACATCACGGCCACGGTATCGGTCAGCGACCGCACCACCGACAGATCATGGCTGATAAACAGGATCGACAGCCCCATCTCGGCCTGCAAATCCAACAGCAGGTTGATGATCTGCGCCTTGACAGACACGTCAAGGGCCGAGGTCGGCTCATCCGCCACCAGCACCGCTGGCCGCAATATCAGCGCCCGCGCAATCGCCACCCTTTGCCGCTGCCCGCCTGACAGTTCATGCGGATACCGCCCGCCATAACCGCGCTGCAACCCGACCCGCGCCAACAGGGCCAGCGCATGTTCGGTCTGTTCGGCGGCGGTGCCAAGCCCATGAATATGCAACGGTTCTGCCACAATCTGCGCCAGCGTCATCATCGGGTCCAGCGCGGAATAGCTGTCTTGAAACACCACCTGCATCCGGCGGCGGTACGGTTTCAGCGCGACATGGTCCAGCGTGGTCACATCCACCCCGCCCACCAATATCTGCCCAGCGGTCGGTTCCACCAACCGCATCGCCATCATGCCCGTCGTCGTCTTGCCCGACCCGGATTCGCCGACCAGCCCCAGAATGGAATTGGCGGGCAGGGTCAGGTTCACATCCTGCACCGCCACATGGTCGGTGTAACGCGGCCAGAACCCGCCGCTTTGACGCAGTTGAAACGACTTCGACAGACCGCGCAATTCCAGCGCGGGGGCTACGGTCATTGCAGCCTCCAACAGGCGGCGCTGCGCCCCGGCGCGATGGCGGCAAAGGGCGGCACATCGACCGCGCAGCGCGCCTCGGCCACGGTGCAGCGCGGGTGAAACGGGCAGCCTGTGGGCGGATTGGCCGGATTGGGCGACGCGCCGGGAATCTCGACCAGCCGCCGTTTGCCTGGGCTGCGCCCCGGGATCGACGCCAACAGCGCCTGCGTATAGGGATGCAGCGCCGCGTCGAAAATCGCCTGCACCGGCCCCTCCTCCATGACGCGGCCACCGTACATCACCACCACCCGGTCCACCGTTTCGGCAATGACCCCCAGATCATGGGTGACCATGATCAGCCCCATCCCCAATTCGGCCTGCAATTCCTTGATCAACGCTAATATCTGCGCCTGAATGGTCACATCCAGCGCCGTCGTCGGCTCATCGGCAAACAGGATCTTGGGGCGGCACGACAGCGCCATTGCGATCATCGCGCGCTGCAACATCCCGCCCGACAATTGATGCGGATAGCTGTTGAAAACCCCCTCGGGCGATTTGATCTTGACCCGGTCCAGCAGCGACAACGCCG
>JANNAF010000228.1:0-41915 GCA_031384005.1 Rhodobacterales bacterium
CATCGGCACCACCACAGTTGCGCCGCGCCATGGCGAGTTGATCCTGGCCTTCTGCCCGGAACGCTTTGCTGGCGCGCGCGGGGGGCTGGACCCGTCACGCGCCGAAGGCCTGTTCGATGCGGTGTTGGGCCAGGGCGCGCGTTTACCGTCGCAGCGCCGCTATGCCGCGCGGGCGTTGTCCGAGGCACAGGGCATTTCCCTATCAGAGGAAGAGTGGGCAATGCTGCGCCGCCTTAAAGACGACGGATTGGGCGCGGTACCGTGATGGGCCTGCATGTTTGCGGGAAACTGGCGGGGATAGCGATCTGCAAAGATCATGGCCCGGCGTCGGCTGATACTTCAGTGGGGAGTTGATCCTCCTCTGTTGGACCCATATTGATGTTTTCAAGATCAAGGGGCACTTCATGGATGACAACGCAACTGCCACCGCCATACCTGAACGCAAACGCGGGTCCGGGGTCAAAAAGGTCTATGACCTCTTGCGCTCTGAAATCCTTGACCTGACCCTGCCACCGGGCAGCCCTATCGACGAGGTTCAGCTTGCGGACCGGCTGGAATTGTCCCGCACCCCGATCCGCGAAGCTCTGGCGAGGTTGGCCACCGAAGGTCTGATTGACACGCTGCCTAACCGCTCGGCCATGGTGTCGAACATCGACTTTGTGAACCTGCATACGTTTTTTGATGCCATAACACTGATGTACCGTGTCACCACCCGCCTTGCCGCGCAGAACTGGCTACCTGGGGATCTGGAGATCATTCGTACCCGCCAGCAGGAATATGCCGTGGCGTTTGCCCACCATGACGCGCTGGCGATGATCGCCACGAACCGCGAGTTTCACGCAGCCATCGCTGAGGCCGGGCGCAACCCGTATTATCTGGGGCTTTTTGTGCGGCTGCTGGATGATGGGCGGCGGATTTTGCGGTTGTATTACCGGTCGTTCAACGACCACCCGCCAGTTTTGGCGATCACCGAACACGAGGGCCTGGTTGCGGCCGTCACGGCGCGGGACGTGGAATTGTCGGACCGTCTGGCCAAGGCCCATGCCGATCAAATCGTCCTGCAAATCCAGAAACTGCTGTCCCGCGACAAACGGCAACACATCGATTTGTAGCTTCCGATCTTTTCTGTCGACATGCAATATACAAACTGTATTATTGGCCCTTAAGGCGAGTCTGAGTGCGGATATTCGGCTGTGCGCCTACGATCAGTCGACGTTTCAACAGGAGGTTCCCATGAAGGCCGAAATTTTTTCTGGTGTGATTCCGGCGTTGATGACCCCCTGCAAACCTGACCGCACGCCTGACTTTGAGGCGCTTGTGCGCAAGGGCAAAGAGCTGATCTCGGCGGGTATGTCGGCAGTAGTCTACTGCGGGTCGATGGGAGACTGGCCTCTGTTGACCGACGCGCAGCGGATGGAGGGAGTTGAACGGCTGGTCAAGGCGGGCGTCAAAGTGGTTGTCGGCACCGGGGCGATCAACACCGCCTCGGCCGTGGCGATCACCCGGCACGCGGCCAAGGTGGGCGCGCATGGCCTGATGGTCATTCCGCGCGTGCTGTCGCGCGGCCCGTCACTCGCTGCACAGCGCGCGCATTTCAAGGCGATCCTGTCGGCGGCCCCCGACCTGCCCGCCATCATCTACAACAGCCCCTACTACGGCTTCACCACCAAGGCTGACCTCTTCACCGCCCTGAGGGCCGAACACCCAAACCTTGTCGGCTTCAAGGAATTTGGCAGCCCGGCCGACATGCGCTATGCGGGCGAATTCATCACCTCGGCCGACGATGTGACGCTGATGGTCGGTGTCGATACCGGGGTGGTGCATGGCTTTGTCAGCTGTGGCGCCGTTGGGGCGATCACCGGCATTGGCGTCGTGATGCCACGCGAGGTACTGACCCTGTGCAACCTGTGCCGCTCTGCCGCCACGGGCGACGTCGAGGCGCGCCAGAAGGCGCTTGAACTTGAGGCAGCCTTCAATGTGCTGTCATCTTATGATGAAGGCCCGGATCTTGTCTTGTATTTCAAATACATGCTGCTGTTGCAGGGTGAAAAGGAATACGCGCTGCACTTCATCGAGACCGACGAGTTGAGCGCAAGCCAGCGTGGCTATGTCGAAGCGCAATATGCGCTGTTTAAAACCTGGTTTGCCGAGTGGAGCACACAGGGTGGTGCCATCGGGCGCTGTCTTGCCTGACGTCCCAACAGTCGGGACGCGGCGTGACCTGCGGATAGGCAAGCAACAGGCGAAAGCACAGTGATGACCCCGGCAATAGCAGCATGAAACCCACGGTTGACCTGATCGTGGTCGGTGCCGGGGTGATCGGCCTCTCGGCAGCCCTTGCCGCACAGTCGCGGGGGCTGTCGGTGCTGGTGGTTGACCGGTCCGGCCCGGCGGCGGGCGCGTCGGCGGGAAATGCCGGGGCCTTTGCTTTCAGCGACATTCTGCCCCTCGCCTCGCCGGGCATCCTGCGCAAGGCGCCGAAATGGTTGCTGGATCCGCTGGGGCCGCTGTCGGTTCCCCCGGCCTATGCGCTGCGGATCGCGCCTTGGATGATCCGGTTCTGGCGTGCCTGTTCGCCTGCCCGGGTGGCTGCCTCGACGCGGGCTCAGACCGCGTTGATGGACATCTCCAAGGCGGCCCTTCAGCCGTTTCTGGACCTGTCGGGAACCACCGGAATGCTGCGCCGTGCGGGCAACCTGCAGGTGTACGAGGGCAAGGCCGAGTTCGCCGCATCGCTGCCCGGATGGCAGGCGCGCACCGACCACGGCATTGCCTTTGACCATCTGAGCGCCGCCGAAATGGCCGCCCTTCAGCCCGGTCTGGCGGCGCGCTTTACACATGGCACCTTCACCCCCGAATGGTATTCGATTGCAGACCCCCGGCTATACACCCTTGCCCTCGCAAACTGCCTTTGCGCCAAAGGTGGTATGCTTCGCCTGGCAGAAGTGACCGGGTTTGACCTTTCGGAAAATGGCGTGACGGTCCGGCTGAAAACCGGTACGTCGCTGGTGGCGCGACAGGTGGTTCTGGCGGCGGGAGCGTTTTCCCACCTGCTGGCGCGCGGAGTTGGTGACAAAATCCCGCTGGAAACCGAGCGGGGTTATAACACGACCCTGCCAACCAGCGCGTTTGATCTGCGGATGCAGGTCACGTTCGGCGGCCACGGCTTTGTCGCAAGCCCGCTGTCCACGGGCGTGCGGATCGGCGGCGCGGTGGAGTTGGGCGGGCTGAAGCTGCCGCCCAACTTCAAACGAGCCGACGCGATGCTGCGCCGGGCGCAAGCGTTTCTGCCGGGGTTGAACCCCGAAGGCGGCGTGCAATGGATGGGCTTTCGCCCGTCTTTGCCCGACAGCCTGCCTGCAATCGGCCATTCGCGCCACTCACCTCGGGTGATCCACGCCTTTGGCCACGGCCACCTTGGCCTGACCCAATCGGCCGGCACCGCCCGGCTGGTGGCAGATATGCTGACCGGCGCGCCACCCGCAGTTGACCTTACACCTTTCTCTCCACAAAGGTTCTGACCACATGGCCAGCCATACTTTTTCCTGCATCGACGGCCACACCTGCGGTAATCCCGTCAGGCTGGTGTCGGGAGGCGGGCCCCTGCTTGTCGGGGCCACCATGCTGGAAAAGCGCGCGCATTTCCTGGCCGAGTTTGACTGGATCCGCAAAGGTCTGATGTTCGAACCGCGCGGCCATGACATGATGTCGGGCACGATCCTGTATCCGCCGACGCGGCCCGACTGCGAGGTGGCGGTCCTGTTCATCGAAACCTCGGGCTGCCTGCCGATGTGCGGGCACGGCACCATCGGCACCATTACCATGGCGGTCGAGAACGGGCTGATCGTCCCGCGCGTGCCGGGAAAGCTGTCCATCGACACGCCTGCGGGCAAGGTGGATGTGACCTATGTGCAAAAGGGACCGCATGTCGAAGAGGTCCGATTGACCAATGTTCCGGGATTTCTGCACTCCGAGGGGCTGACAGTGGTGCTAGAGGGCTTTGGCGAGGTCGTCGTCGATGTGGCCTACGGCGGCAATTTCTATGCCATCGTCGAGCCGCAAAAAACCTACCGTGACATGGCGGATTTCTCTGCGGGCGAACTGATCAGCTTGTCGCCCCGTCTACGCGCGGCGCTGAACGAGAAGTATGACTTCATCCACCCCGAACACCCCGCCATCAACGGGTTAAGCCATATCCTTTGGACCGGTGCTTCGACCGTTCCGGGTGCCAATGCCCGCAATGCTGTGTTTTACGGCGACAAGGCGATTGATCGCAGCCCCTGCGGCACCGGCACCTCGGCCCGGATGGCGCAGCTTGCAGCCAGGGGGCACCTGCAGGTAGGCGACACGTTCCTGCACGAATCCATCATCGGATCACTGTTCAAAGGCCGCATCGAGGCTTTAGTTCAGGTCGCTGGCCATCCCGCTATCGTCCCCTCGGTTGCGGGGTGGGCGCGGATGACCGGATACAACACGATCTTCATCGACGACCGTGATCCCTTTGCACATGGGTTTGTCGTCAAATAGGCCGCTTGCAATGGCAATGGGATGATTCACCGCAGGATTAGGACCCATTGATCTGTTTGAGGCAGCAGCGGCTGGGTGATCCACGCTGCTGGACTGACGTGGGGGCAATGTCACACGAAAACCGGTTGGGGCGGACAGGCCCGTGGCTTAGCGTCGAAGCACGACCCATTGCTGCAAAACAGCATGCAAAAGTGACCAACTGACGGGGTGGAACAGCGTCCAAAACTGACCACCCAGTCGCGCAACAGTCCCGACCTTGGGCGGGAGTAGCTGGTGTGCTAGGAATGGAAATTATTAGGAAGATCCGGCGTCGAGGGTTACGGTACGGCGAGAGCATCAGTTGCTTGGCGCGGTCTCTGCAACTGTCACGGAACACCGTTCGCAAGTATCTGAAGCGGAACGTGTCAACGACTTTTAGACATCGGGTTTTTTTTGAGTTTATGCTTGGGCCTCCTCCTTTTTTTCGGCGGGTTGATCCAGACAGCAGTCGGAATTTTTGGCGGTTTGGGGGGGGGCTGGCGGACGAACCGCTCTGGCGTACTCAGAAATGCAGCATCTAGCAGGTTGCAGAAAAACTCCCTCTCCCGCCCGTTTTGTAATTCACTATGACCTTACCGGAAGTGAATCGCAAAACGGGCGGGAGAGGCAGTTTTTCTGCAACCTGTTAAAAGATCCTCGGTTTGTGCCGCCCGTGCGCAACAACTGGCGGCAGATTTCGCCGGTTCCCTCCAATGTGGATGCGAAGGCGGATGATCTGCGGCAAGTAGAAAAATCGCAAATCCATCAATGCCGCAATGTGCCGAAGGGCTTTGAGGTTTACGACTCACGCTGGGCTCTTTTTTAGCAGTTGGCAGTTTTAGGTAGTAAGGCCGTTTAGCCTGCCCCCAAAAAAGCGTTTTTTCATTGGGTTCAGTTAACACCAAATCTTTGAATCCAGCTAGGCATCCACGTCCAACCTGCCGCTGCACTTGGGCTTACGATCAAGAAGATATTGCGTTGAAACGCCGGAGCATCAGGTAGTTCGAACAGGCGATGCGCCTGAACATGCGCTTTTGCCATCCGCCGCGGCAGATAGGCTGACCCCCCACTTTCCAGCATGTAGGCCAGTGCCCAGACCGCCGAGCCAAAATTAAGTCGTGCGGTGCCGACATCTGAAAACGCCAAGGCATGTTTGGCGCGAAACTCTGCCCCCAGATCAACATAGATATAACCGGGGTCGAACCGCACGGGCCTGTCGGGCTCGGTTGCGTAAAGCACAAGATCGTCCGGCGGCAGACGGTAGACTGTCTGATCACCGGGGGCCGCAAGCCGGAATGTCAGCGCCATATCCAGCAGGCCGGCACTGAGCATACGGTAAAGCTCTGCCTGATCGCCGGGCCAGACCGACAACGCCATGCGCGCGTTGCCACCATTCACCTCATCAAAAATCTGCTTGCCAAGATCCGGCCACAAATCGGGGTCACAGCCGAAATTGCAGACAGAACTGGTGCCCTGCGGCGGGGCGGTTTCCTGTCGGGCTTGCCGCCAAAGCCCGATCATAATCTCGGCATAGCCCAGTAGTTTGGTGCCCGAAGCGGTCAGTGTGACACCAGATTTCTGGCGGTTCAGCAGCGTCGCCCCAATCTCCTGTTCCAGTGTGCGCAACCGGGCGGTAACGGTGGATTGGGTGACATTCAGTTGCTCGGACGCCCGGACAAGGCTGCCATTTTCCACAATTGACACAAAAGTTTGCAGGCCGATTATGTTCAATTTACCGTCCGTCAATTCGATTATTTTGCACTTAATACGCCAAAAGTTTCGTTATGACAATATGTCGCAGCCTGACAAGATGAGACATCGCTTAGGGAGGTCAGGCAATGGCAAGCATCACAGGTGACGGATCCACGCCCTTGGCCCGCGATGCCTTTGTGCGAACGATGCGCCGGGTTGCAAGCTCGGTGGCGGTGGTCACAACCGATGGGCCTGCGGGGTGCCACGGGGCCACCGTCAGCGCGTTTTCGTCGGTTTCGGCCGATCCGCCGATGATTCTTGTCTGCTTGCGCGCAGGCAGCCGCATCGCCGAAGCGGTCGCAGCGAATGGCAATCTGTGCGTCAACGTCCTGCCGCAAGACCGCCATGACCTTGCCAACCGCTTCGCGGGTAAAGATGACCATCTGGTCGAAGACCGGTTTTCGGGTGTCGAGTATTTTGGCGTCCGGGGTGCGCCGCCTGAAATTGACGGCGCGACCATTTTCTCTGGCTCGGTTGCACATATCGTGCCCGCGGGCAGTCATAGCATCGTGATTTGTCAGGTCCAAAGTGTGCGTGAAGGTGCGGCGGCACCCCTGACCTATCTGGACGGCACTTATCATTGCGTTGTACCTCAAAGCCAACCGGCCGCTGGCGCAAGAAACTGTCAGGAAAAGGCGCTCTGAATGACCGACCTGAAACACTACAAAATGCTGATTGACGGGGAATGGGTAGAGGCCAGCGATGGTGCCGCCTTCGAAAGTATAAATCCGACGACCGGCAAGGCTTGGGCCCTGATCCCCGAGGCGACGGCCGACGATGTAGACCGCGCTGTGCGGGCGGCGGACCGGGCGTTCAGCTATGGCGCGTGGCCTGCAATGACTGCCACCCAGCGTGGACATTGCCTGCGGCGGTTGGCCGATCTTTTGCTGGAAAACGCCGCGGCCTTAGGCACCGTCGAGACCACCGATACTGGCAAATTGCTGAAGGAAACCCGCTGGCAGGCCAAATACATCGCCGAGTTTTTTCATTTCTTTGCCGGTTGCGCCGATAAGATCCACGGCGAAACCCTGCCCATCGACAAGCCCGACATGTTCGTGTTCACCCGTCGTGAACCGCTGGGCGTTATCGCCGCTGTGGTGCCGTGGAACTCGCAGTTGTTCCTTTCGGCGGTCAAGATCGGACCTGCACTGGCTGCGGGCAACACCATGGTCCTGAAAGTGTCGGAACATGCCTCGGCCCCGATGCTGGAGTTCGGCGCGCTGATCGCGGCGGCGGGCATCCCTCCGGGTGTGGTCAACATCATCTCGGGGCATGGTGACCCTTGCGGGCGGGTGCTGACCTCGCACAAGCTGGTGGCACGGGTGTCATTTACCGGCGGGCCAGCGGCGGCGCGGCAGATCTTGACCAATTCCACCCAGAATTTCGCGCAGGTGTCGTTGGAACTGGGCGGCAAATCCCCGTTCATCGTGTTTGACGATGCCAACCTAGAGTCTGCGGTCAACGGAGCGATCTCTGGCATCTTTGGCGCCACGGGTCAAAGCTGCGTGGCAGGCTCTCGGTTATTGCTTCACGACGCCATTGCCGATGAATTTCTGGCCCTGATGGTTGCTTTGGCAGGCCAGATCAGGATCGGTGACCCTTTGGCGGATGACACCGAAATGGGGCCGATCTGCACCACCGGCCAGTTGGACTGTATCGAGCGTGAAGTGGCGCGCGCCATTACTGAGGGTGGCCTTGTTCTGTGTGGCGGGCAGCGGGTGGCGGGGCTGGCGGGGCGGTTTTATCAGCCCACGATCATCGACTGCCCCAGCCCCGATCTGCACATTGTCGATACCGAAATGTTTGGCCCGGTACTCAGCGTTCTGCGCTTCAAGGATGAGGCCGACGCCATCCGGCTGGCCAATCAAACCGAGCACGGGCTGGCGGCGGGAATTTTTACCCGCGACGGCGCGCGGCAGTTGCGCATGGTCAGCGCGGTCAAAGCGGGCATCGTCTGGGTCAACACTTACCGGGCCGTCTCACCGATTGCCGAATTCGGCGGCATGAAGGGCTCTGGCTATGGCCGCGAAAGCGGGATGCAGGCGGTTTACGATTACACGCGGCCGAAAACGGTCTGGATCAACACATCTGACGCAACACTGGGCAGCCAGTTCGTAGCGCGCTGAGGGGACTGACACATGAAATTTCAACTCGCCATCAACCTTGAACGGATCGACGACAGCATTTCGATGCAGGATGTGGCCCGCCACACGCTGGAAATGGTGCAGATGGCAGACCGGGGTGGTTTTCACATCGTGTGGTCGGCCGAACATCACGCATTGGAAATGACCATCGCGCCAAACCCCTTTTCGCTGCTGGCGTGGTGGGCCAACCACACCGACCGCATCCGGCTAGGCACAGCCTGCGTCGCTGCCGCCTATTGGCATCCGATCCGGGTTGCGGGCGAGGCGGCGTTTATTGATCTGATTTCTGGCGGGCGGCTGGAATTGGGCATCGGATCGGGCGCTTATCAGCGCGAATTCGACCGGATGCGCCCCGGACTTAAGCAGCCCGACGCCTGGCGTTATATGCAGGAAATGCTGCCGGTGGTGCGGGCCTTGTGGAAGGGCGATTACGCGCATGAAGGCGAGAATTGGTCGTTTCCAACCTCCACTTCCTGCCCAAAACCTTTGCAGGCCGAAGTGCCGGTCTGGATCGCGGCGCGGGCGCCGATCACTTATGACTACGCGGTCAAGAACGGTTGCAACATCATGTCGTGGCCGCTGACCCGCGACATGTCCGAGGCGGAATTGTATATGGCGCGTCTTGACACGGCGATGCAGGAAAATCCCGGTTGCAAACGGCCAACCATGGCGATGATGCGCCATTGCGTGGTTTATGACCGCAAGGAAGACTGGATGATGCCAGTAACCGCATTGCAGCGGGTGCTGTCGCAGTTCGAGAACCTGTTCAAGAACCTTGGCGATGTGGTCAACGGGTTTCCCAAAAGCATTCCCCTCGACCAACTTGGCAACCGGGCCGAATATGCGCCGGACATGTTGACCAAAAACCTGATGTTCGGCACGCCGGACGAGGTGATTGCCAAGCTGAAGCTTTATGAAGCCCTTGGGGTGGATGAGTTCATCTATTACGCCAGCCTTGGTTTGGGCCATACCGAACAGAAACGCTCGTTGGAGCTGTTTTGCAACGAAGTGATGCCTGCATTTGCCTGAACGCCCTTCAATTTTACGGAAACACACCCATGCCCGCCGAAATCCGCCGTACACTGTTGCAAATCCAGACCACCCGCATCGAGGGCGGCAAAGCCGTGCCCACGCCCACCAAACTGGTGGCGGCGATGGCGATCATCCGCAACCCGTGGTTCGGGCGCGGCTGGGTAGAGAATTTGCGCCCCGAGGTCCGCGATGTCTGCCCCGAGGTTGGTAAACTGCTGACAGGGATGATCCTCGATGTGACCGGCGACAAGTTGGAAGGTTATGGCAAGGCGTCCGTCGTCGGTATGGGCGGCGAGATTGAACATGCGCAGGCGCTGACCCATTCGTTGTGGTTCGGCAATCAGTTCCGTGATGCGGTGCAGGCGAAAACCTATCTGGTGTTCACCAATACGCGCGGGGCGGCAGGCTGTTCGCTGATGATCCCGTTGATGGACAAAGATGATGGCGGGCGGCGATCACACTACCAGACCATCCACCTGACCGTGCCCGATGCCCCTGCGGTTGACGAGATCATCGTGGCGCTGGGCGCATCCATTGGCGGGCATCCGTTACACCGCATCGGCGATCGGTACGAAGACCTGCGCGAAATGGGCCGCGACGTTGACAATCCGGCGGGAGTCTAAGGGATGGCCCGCAGCACGAATGGCACCAGCTATGATCTGACTGAGCCACCCGGCGCGCCGGTGCTGGTGCTGGTGCACGGGCTGGGCCTGACGCGGGCGACTTGGGCCGCGTTTGTGCCGGCTTTGGCGCAAAACCACCGGGTTCTCAGCTATGATCTGCCCGGCCATGGCGACAGCGCCTTGCCAAAAGACATGCCCAGTTTGACCATGCTTTCAAATCACCTTCTGGCCCTGCTGGACGAATTGCACATCGCCCGCGCCACCATCATCGGCTTTTCGCTGGGCGGCATGATCAACCGCCGCGCCGCCATGGATCATCCGGGCCGGGTCACAGCCTTGGTCGTCCTGAACTCGCCGCACGAGCGGACGCCCGAGGCCCAGCGGCTGGTCGAAGACCGTGCCGCCCAGACGGATGCAGGTGGCCCTGCGGCCACCATCGACAGCACCCTTGCGCGCTGGTTCACGCCACAGTTCCTGAACGATGCGCCGGACGTGGTGGGTCAGGTGCGCGCGCTGGTTCTGGCCAATGATCCGGCCAATTACACCCGGCACAGGCAGGTTCTGGCCTCAGGCGTGGTCGAGTTGATCCGCCCCGAGTACCCCATCAACACACCCACCCTTGTGATGACCTGCGAACATGACAGCGGCAGCACCCCCGCCATGGCCCATGCCATCGCCTCGGAAATCAGGGGCGCTGAAACCCTGATCGTGCCATGCCTGCAGCACCTTGGGCTGATCGAGCGGCCCGATCTTTTCATCCAACCCATCTTGCAGTTTTTAACGAGCAGGACCCAGCAGTTGCGCAAGAACGGACTTTCAATATGACAACAATGACTGGCGGACAGGCGGCCGTGGCGGCCTTGCAGACCGAAGAGGTCAGCCATGTGTTCGGCCTGATCGGGTCGGCCACGATGGAGATGTTCGACGCGCTTTATGACGCAAAAGACATCACCTTCATCGGCGTGCATGATGAACGCACCGGCACCCATATGGCCGACGGCTATGCCCGCGCCTCTGGCCGCGCTGGGGTGATCTTGGCCGGTCAGAACGGACCGGGGGCAACAAATCTGGTGACCGGCCTTGCGCAGGCAGCGGCGGCGTTTTCGCCCGTCGTGTCAATTGCAGGCGCGATATCGTCGGCGCATCTTTACCGCGATGCGTTTCAAGAGGTTGACCAGCAATCGCTGTTCAAACCCGTCACCAAGAAAACCTGGACCGCCACCAGTGCCGACCGCGTGCCGGAAATGTTCCGCGAGGCGTTTCGCACAGCCATGACGCCGCGCCGTGGCCCGGTGCAACTGAACCTGCCGCGCGATGTGCTGTCGGCCTCGGCGGATTATCCTGCGGCGCAAACTCCGCAATCGTACCGCTCACAGTCCGTCCCTGCTGGCGCGCAAGCGGCGATTGATCAGGCCGCATCCCTGCTGGCAGCTGCCACCCGCCCGGTGATCATCGCGGGTGGTGGCATCAAGAACACAGAAGGCCACGCGCAGGCGCTGGCCTTGGCAGAGGCGCTGAATTGCCCCATCGTCACCTCGCCCGGTCACGGTGATGCGATCCCCTTCGGCCATCCGCTGAACGCAGGCCAGATGGGGCCGCGCGGCAATATCGTGGCGTCGCGGCTGGTGCGCGAGGCCGATGTGATACTGGCGCTGGGCACAAGGATCGGCTTCAACGCCACCTTCTACAGCTATGACAACATCAACAAAGACGCCAAAATCATTCAGATCGAACTGGACCCCACCGCGATTGGCCGCCATTTCCCGGTTGAAATCGGCATCTGGGCCGATGCGCCGACAGCGGCGCTGCAACTGGTGGCGGCGCTGAAAGTTCTGAACAACCGGCAGACCGCCGACCAATGGACCGCCGCCTTCAAGGCCGAACGCAGCGCTTACCTTGCCAAACGTGACGCTGATGCGGTGATTGACACCGCGCTGATCCAGCCATCGGGCCTGTTCAAAACCCTGCGCGATGTGCTGCCGCAGGATGCGGCCATCACCATGGACGCGGGCACGCTGTGTTTGCAGGCCACCGATGCGCTGAATTACTGGCAGGCGAAAAGCCTGTTCACGCCCTTGGATTTCGGGCTGGTCGGGTTTTCCTTTGCCTGCGGGTTGGGGGTAAAACTGGCGCAGCCCGACCGCCCGGTGATCAGCCTGATGGGCGATGGCGGCTTTGGCATGACAGTGTCAGAGTTAAGCACCGCTGTGGATCATGGCATCAACACGGTGACTATCGTGATGAACAACAAATGCTGGGGGGCGGAAAAGGCGTATCAGCGCGATTTCTTTGGTGGCCGCTACATCGGCGCCGACATCAGCAGCCCGCCGTTCGACAAGCTGGCTGAACTTTATGGTGCTGCAGGCTTTCGCGCCGACAGGCTGGCAGGTGTGGCCGAAGCGATTGAGGCGGCGCTGGTGTGCGGCAAGCCCGCCGTCATTGACCTGGCGGTAGACCCTGCGGCGCTATATTCGTTCCGCCGCGACAGTTTCAAGCACCGTGGAGGCTGATGCAATGACCACCGACCCGTCTTACCCCAACACCGAAGCCCAACGCGCCACGGGTGACTGGAACCCGATGTGGGATTTGATGCAGGAAATGGACCCGGATTATCTGGAGGCGTTTCTGGCCTTTCGCGCCGTGCCGCAGCGCAAGGGCCCGCTGGAGCAGAAGTACAAAGAGATGATCTTTATCGCAATCAATGCGGCCACCACCCATCTGCACGGGCCGGGCGTGCGCCGCCACATCCAGAACGCCCTGCGCGCCGGGGCCACCCAGGCCGAAATTCTGGAAGTGATCGAACTGACTACAATCATGGGCATCCATTCCATGACACTTGCCGCGCCGATTCTGAAAGAGGAAGTGGCGCGGTTTACCCAAAAAGAGGCCTGAGAAAACTGGCCCAGGAACACCCTTCCAAGGGACGCAGTTTACGGCGGCTTTTGGAATGTCATCCTACAGAAAACCAACAATCGGAGGATCAAGAAAAGCAAACGAAACTGCTTGGCGCCATTGCGACAACCCTCGCAATCGCCAGCCCCGCCCTTGCCGCCGATCTGGTGGTGGGCGTACCAAATTGGCCATCGGTCACAGTCACCGCCAACGTCATCAAAGAAGTGGTCGAGGCGAATCTGGGGCTGACGGTCGAATTGTAGACCGCCACCAACCCGGTGATCTTTGAAGCGATGGACAAGGGATCGATGCAGATGCATCCCGAAGTCTGGTTGCCGAACCAGCAGGGACTTGTCGATCAATATAAGGCCAATGTGGAACTTAACACCCACGGTGCCGCGGCGGTTCAGGGCATTTGCGCGAACAAGGCTGCTGCAGATGCTGGCTTTAAGGACATCAGCGATCTGGCCGACCCCACCAGGGCCGCCCTGCTGGACAGTGACGGCAACGGCAAGGGCGAAGTGTTCATCGGCGCTACCCGCTGGGGATCGACCACGGTCGAGCATGCAAAGGCGCATGGTTACGGCTATGATCAGGTGGTTGATCTGGTCGAACTTGACGAAAGCATTGCCTATGCCCAGCTTGCGGTGGCGATTACGGCGAACAAGCCCTGGGTGGGGTTCTTCTATACACCGCACCATCTGTTCACCTTGCACCCTGAAATGGTGATCCTGACCGAACCTGCACATGATGCTGCGAAATGGTCGATGGTTCAGCCCGAAACCGACGCGGATTGGTTGAACAAGTCATCCGTCGCGATGGCTTGGCCGACCGCCTATATCCAGCCCGCATTCACGGTTGGCCTGAATGATACTTCTCCACAAGTGGCATCCATGCTGCGCAACATGGACCTATCATCGGAGGATCTTGGGGCGTTCTCGTACTCGGTGGTGGTTGACGGCAAAGATGCGGCACAGGCTGCCGCAGACTGGATTGCAGCGAACCCGGACCGCGTCACTGCCTGGTTGAAGTAACCGGCCGCGAAACTTTATGCATTGGGCATGGCGGCGCGCTGCCATGCCCAATGCTCGTTGAACAAAAGGGAAAGTGGGCATGGCTGACCCTGCAACCGAGATGTCTGGCGTCTGGAAAATCTTCGGGACCGCCGAAAAGGCCGCATTCGCGGATGCGAAGGCCGGCGCGTCGAAGGCGGATATTCTGCAACGACACAAATGTGTCGTCGGGATCGCCGATGCTTCGATTTCTGTGCAGCACGGCGAAATTTTTTGCATCATGGGCCTGTCTGGCAGTGGAAAATCCACCCTGCTGCGCCATGTGAACCGCCTGATCGAGCCGACGGCGGGCGATATCCGGGTTTTGGGGCAAGATGTGCGGGCGCTGTCGCCCAAGGCCTTACGGGAACTGCGCGCCGAACGGATCGGCATGGTGTTTCAGCATATGGCGCTGTTGCCGCACCGCTCGGTTGAAGACAATGTCTCTTATCCGCTGGAATTGCGCGGCGCACCCAAGGCTCTGCGTTGGCGGGTCGCGGCGGAAAAGCTGGCATTGGTTGGCCTGCAAGGCTATGCCGACCGGCTGCCAAAGGAATTGTCGGGCGGCATGCAACAGCGTGTTGGGCTGGCCCGCGCGCTCGCCGCTGATCCGGCGATCCTTTTGATGGACGAGCCGTTTTCGGCGCTAGACCCGCTGATCCGCCGCCAGTTGCAGGATCAGTTTCTGGCGCTGTCGCAGCGGCTGGGCAACACTACCTTGTTCATCACCCATGATCTGGATGAGGCAATCCGCGTCGGCAGCCGCATTGCGATCATGAAAGACGGGCGCATCGTGCAAACCGGCACGCCAGAAGATATCGTGACCAAGCCCGCCGATGATTATGTGCGGGCGTTTGTACAAAATATCTCAAAGCTGGGCCTGATCACCGCCCGAACGATCATGGATCCGCTGGCATCGGTGCAGGCCACCCGCGCCTTTGATGCAACCTCTGCGCCGCGCGCCACGCCGGGGGCAAATCTTGAAACCTTAATCGGGCTGGTCGCAGGCCAGGATCTGCCCGTGGTGATCGACGATGGCGCTTCGGTTGTGGGCGCTGTCACCAAAGACCGCCTGCTTTTGGCCATACGTGAGGAGCGGTGATGACCAAAACCGATCAGATTGCGCGCTTTGCTGGGCCGAATGCGGACTATTATGCCCGAACCTTTGATCGTCTGCAGGAGGGCGTCGGCTGGGGGTTCAGTTTCAACCCGGCCGCAGCCCTGTTTGGCCCGCTGTGGGCCGGAATGCGCGGACTGTCGTTTCTGTTCCTGTTTCTGTGCTTTCTGGATCTCATGGCGCTGACGCAGATCACGTCGGGCATCTGGGGCAACACCGATGGTGCCGTTTTGACGCGGGTCGCGCAGTTGGAGACCACAATCGCCACCCGCCGGACGGAGGCGACCGAGGCCGTGGCTGCGGGCAACAGCGCGGCCGCAGCAACAGCAACCAAATTGGCGGATAACCTGCAAAAAGCCGTTGATGGGGCACGGGCCGAGGCGGCACAAACCGCCAAGGGGGCTGGAACACGTGCCTTCGGCGGGGTCATGGCATTTCTGATCGTCCGGCTTGCTTCCGGATTTTGCGCCAATGGCCTGTATGAGCGCCGTTTTTCTGCATGGCGCGGCAATCAGCGCTTGCCGCATGGCGCGCCTGCCTTGCGGTTGATGATCACCGCAGGCCTGATCACAGCGATTTATGGCATCACGCTTTACGCCGTCGTCGCCGCCGCGCCGCCCGGTTGGTTGACCACCTTTCCGGCCGACAAAGCGCTGTTCGCAGCGGTAGAGGGCTGGCTTGATGCCGGGTTTGTCGCCACTTATGACGCTGGGCGAGGAGCGTTTGACGGCATTCGTAACGCTATTCGCCTGCTGGTCGAGGGATTCGAGATGGTGCTGGTCGGCACGCCCTGGCCCGTGGTGATGCTAGTGATCTGCACGCTGGGCTGGCAGATAGCCGGCCCACGCGTGGCGATCTTTACCGCCGCGGCCTTGGCCTATCTTGGTCTGTTCGGCTTTTGGGAACTGTCGATGCTGACGGTGGCACTGCTGGGGGCTGCGGCGATCCTGTGCATTCTGTTCGGCATTCCGCTGGGCATCTGGTTTGCGCGTTCAAAGCGGGCCAATGCCGCCGCTCAGCCAGTGCTGGATTTCATGCAGACCATGCCAGCCTTTGTCTACCTGATTCCGGTCATCGCGTTTTTCTGCACCGGCAAGCCGCCCGGTATCATTGCCACTTTGATTTTCGGCATGCCGCCGGTGATAAGGTTGACCACGCTGGGCCTGAACGGCGTGTCCGACGAGGTGAAAGAGGCGGCGCGGGCTTATGGGGCCACCGAATGGCAGGTGCTGCGCGGCGTGGAATTGCCGCTGGCAAAAGCGTCGATTCTGGCCGGGATCAATCAATCCATATTGATGTGCCTGTCAATGGTGGTCATCGCTAGCCTGATCGGCGCGCAGGGATTGGGTTCGGTGGTGCTGCAATCGCTGCAATATGCCGCCAAGGGGCAGGGTTTGCTGGCGGGTCTGGCCATTTTGCTCTGCGCCATGGTGATCGACCGGATCGTGCAGGGCAGTTTTCACCGCCGGAACTAGCGGCCGCAAAGGTCTATGGGCGGTGGTGCCGCAGATCAAGAAAAACCGTTGACGCTGGCTTTTGGGATTTGTATAAACTGAATGCCGTAAACCTGTCATACAGGTATAGGGGATTCGGTTGGAAAATCAGGGCTCAGGTGGCTTGGTCAGCGATGCGATCGGCGCGATTTCGCGGCACATCCGCGACAATGATATGATGCCGGGCGACCGGTTGCCGTCCGAGGCCAGCCTGTCGAAAGAGCTGAACGTATCCCGCACCGTGGTGCGAGAGGCGTTCAGGTCACTGGCGGCAATGCGGATTATTGATCTTGCAACCGGCAAGCGCGCAGCGGTGGCAGCGATTGATCCTGCCGCGATGTCGCTGATGATCGAACACGGCGTGCACACCGACCAAATCAATGTCCAGCAGATTTATGACGTGCGCCGCACGATTGAGACGCGGATTGTCACGTTGGCGGCGATCCGGCGCAGCGATACAGAGGCGACCGATCTTTTGGCGCTGGCGCAAGCGATGGGCCACGCAGTTGATGACCCAGCCCGGCTGATGGAGTTGGATCTTAGCTTTCATTTGCTGCTGGCGCAGGCGTCGCGCAACCCAGTGTTTACGCTGATTGTTGGCGCGTTTCAGGGCATTACCCGGCAAACCTGGCTTATTGGCTGGAAAAGCCGGCCGACACCTGCATCCCGCGCACTGATGCTGGCCACGCATGTGGATATCGCGCGCGCGGTGGCGGCCAGCGATCCGCAACAGGCGGTAGCATCCATGTCGCTGCATTTTGACGAAAGTGTGCGAGCTTTGCTGACGGCCGGGTTGTCATAAGCCATGAAAATCACCGCGCTTGAAACCATCCGCATCGCCGAACGCCCCAACCTGATCTGGCTGCAGGTGCACACCGACCAGGGATTGATAGGCTTAGGCGAGACGTTTTTTGGCGCGAGCACGGTCGAAGCGCATGTGCATGACTATATCGCCCCGCGTGTGATCGGGCGCGATCCGCTGGAAATAGACAAACTGTCGGCTGATCTGGTGGGATATCTTGGGTTTCGATCATCAGGTGCCGAAGTGCGCGGCAATTCGGCGTTTGATATCGCGCTGTGGGATATTTTCGGCAAAGCAACCGGTCAGCCGATTGCCCAACTTTTGGGCGGGTTCACCCGGCGAGAGATCCGCACCTACAACACCTGCGCGGGCAGCGATTACGTCAAGAAAACATCGGGGCAAGTGACTGCAAACTTTGGGCTGGGGCAGAACAATGATTTTGACGATCTGAACGGATTTCTGCACCGCGCTGATGAGCTGGCGCATTCGCTGTTGGAAGACGGCATCACCGCGATGAAAATCTGGCCATTCGATGGCGCGGCGGAACAATCGCGTGGTCAGTATATATCGGCCCCGGATATCGACAAGGCGTTGGAGCCGTTCGAGAAAATCCGTCACGCGGTTGGCAATAGAATGGATATCATGGTCGAATTTCATGGGCTGTGGCAATTGCTTCCCGCTATGCAGATCGCCCGTGCGCTGAGCCCTTATCAAACCTTCTGGCACGAAGACCCGATTAAGATGGACAGTTTGTCCAGCCTGAAACGCTATGCCGATGCGTCAACCGCGCCGATTTCAGCGTCGGAAACACTCGGCAATCGCTGGGGCTTTCGCGACCTTTTGGAAACCGGCGTGGCGGGCGTGGTGATGATGGATCTAAGCTGGTGCGGCGGGATATCTGAGGCGCGCAAAATCGCCTCGATGGCCGAGGCGTGGCATTTGCCCATCGCGCCGCATGATTGCACGGGGCCGGTGGTGTTATGTGCCAGCACACATCTGTCGCTGAACGCGCCCAATGCGCTGGTGCAGGAAAGTGTCCGAGCTTTTTACCGCGGCTGGTACCGCGATCTGGTCACCGCCCTGCCCACCATCAAAAACGGCATGATCACCGTGCCGCCTGGCCCCGGTTTGGGGATGGAACTTCACCCGGATCTGGACCGGGCTTTCACTACGTCGCGCAAAATGTCCGACGCAACGACGGTCTGACAAGGCCGCAAACCGCTTCATGGGAGGAGCAAACGATGAGAAACTTCAAAGGACTGGCACTTGCTGCATTGCTGTCCACGGTATCAGGTGCCGCTATGGCACAAGACCCGCTGGATATCGCCTTTACCGTGCATTCTGGATCGTCCAACACGTTCTGGCAAGCCGTTCAAAAGGGTTACGAGGATGCCTGCGCCAAGCTCGCAGCCACCTGCCAGATGGTTTACGTACAAACTGATGGCTCGGCTCAAGAGCAAGTTGCCAACATGGAGGCCGCTCTAGCACGTGGCCCAGACGCGCTGATCACATCCATCGTTGACAACGCTGCTTTTGATGACGTGATCAAGCGCGCACGCGATGCTGGCGTGATCGTGATCGCAGCCAACGTAGACGATCTGGAAGGTGCTGCTGGCAATGCGCGTCAAGCATTTATCGGACAGGGCTTTGTTGCTGCGGGCAAATCCTTAGGGCGCGCACAATCAGCGAACTTCCCAGCCGAAGGACCGATCCGGGTGCTGGTGGGTGTATCGGCCCCTGGCCAGAACTGGTCTGAACAGCGCGCGCTGGGTGTGATGAACTTCATGGATGAGTACATCGCGGCCAATCCGACCCGTGATATCAAGTATGAGCGTATTGACAGCGGCACCGATCTGGCTGTGGTCAGTGACCGTGTTGGTGCCTATCTGTTGGCGAACCCCGAAACCAACGCCTATTTTGACACAGGTTTCTGGCATGCTGGCGTCGCCCGTGTACTGGCGGACCGCGGCGTTGCCCCCGGCGCCGTTTTGCTGGGCGGATTTGACTTGGTTCCAGAAGTGCTGGAGCAGATGAAAGCCGGCTACGTGCAGGTGCAGGTCGATCAGCAACCCTATATGCAGGGTTTCATGCCGGTTATGCAGATCTACTTGGCAAAAACCATCGGTCTCTCTCCATCGGATATCGATACCGGCCAAGGCATCGTGACACCTGACATGGTGGATGCAATCATGGAAATGTCAGCCAAGGGCCTGCGTTAACCGTAGCTTGGTCAACATCCCCGGCGCGGGCTCCCGGCGCCGGGAACTTCTTTGAAAGGAATGCCGCGATGCGACGCATACTAAAACTTTCCCTGCAAAAACCTGAAATGGCGGCTAGCCTGCTGTTGCTGTTGCTGGTGATTTTCTTTCAGGTCCGGTCTGATCTGGTATTCCTGAGTTATGACAATTTGCGCGGCATGCTGGGCTATCTGCCAGAGGTCGGTCTTGTTGCGGTGGGTGTGACCCTGCTGATGATCTGCGGCGAATTTGATCTTTCGGTGGGTTCGGTATTTGCACTTATGCCGATGACGATGGCGGTGATGATGGTCGCTGGTTGGGGATTTTGGCCTGCAACTGCGTTGGGCCTGCTGTTTTGTGCGTTCATCGGGTTTCTCAATGGCTGGATCACCATCAAATTCGCCATTCCTTCGTTCATCACCACGCTGGGTATGCTGTTTATGGCGCGGTCGCTGACTGTGGTGATATCGGGTGGCTTTCCGCCCCGGCTGAATATGGACTTGATACCTGAGCATCTGTTCATAAGTTATGTCGGCCCCGGTGATATGTTTCGCGCGTCTTTTCTGTGGTTTGTGGGCATTTCGATCCTGATCAGCCTGCTGTTGGCGAAAACCAATTTCGGCAATTGGGTGCGCGCGACGGGCGGTTATTTGCCAGCAGCTGAAGCGTTGGGAATTCCGGCTAACAAGGTGAAAATCGCCTGTTTCATGATCTGTTCAGTGCTTTCCGGTTTGGCGGGAATGTTTCAGGTCTTGCGGCTTGGCTCGCCTTTGCCCTCCATCGGCGAAGGTCTGGAATTACAGGCGGTGGCGGCAGCGGTGATCGGCGGCACAGCGCTTGCAGGTGGCATCGGGTCCATCCTTGGCGGCATCATTGGTGCGGTACTGATCCGGGTGATCGATAATGGCATGGTGATGAGTCAGGTCGACAGCAACTGGTTCAAATTCGCCGTCGGCGCGCTGACCATTCTGGCTGTTGTTGGCAACTCATGGCTGCGCAAACGCGGCCGTGCGATGAAGGTGGAGACTGACAAATGAACGCCCAAACCCCAATTATTTCCGTCCGCAATTTGCACAAGTGGTATTCCGGCGTGCATGCCCTGAAAGGCGTGTCGCTGGATGTGATGCCCGGCCAGGCGCTGGGGCTGGTGGGAGACAATGGCGCCGGAAAATCCACCCTGATCAACATCCTGTCGGGCCTGCACCATCAGGATGAGGGTGAGATTTTGGTGGAAGGGCAGCCGACGGACATCCGCAATCCAAAAGATTCAATGCGGTTGGGGATCGAGACAATCTATCAGTACAATTCGATGGTCCCCATTATGTCGATCTCGCGCAACATGTTCATCGGTCGCGAGCCGCTGAAATATTCGATTGGCGGGTTTGGCATCTTGGATGAACGCAAGATGCGTGCGGAATCCGTGGCGGCGATTGCAAACGTTGACCTCCATCTGCGCTCTCCGGATGCGCTGGTCGGTGAACTTTCAGGCGGGCAACGGCAGGGTGTGGCAATTGCCCGCGCCATGCATTTCAAATCCAAGGTGATGATCCTGGACGAACCGACCAACCATTTGTCGGTCAAGGAAACCGCCAAGGTGATTGGGTTTGTTCAGGGGCTAAAGGCGCAAGGTGTGACATCCATCTTTATCAGCCACAACATGCAGCATGTGTTTGCTTGCTGCGACCGCGTGGTGGCAATGGCTTTGGGCAAGATCGTGCTGGACAAGCCGACTGGCGAAACCTCGATCGACGAAGTTCACACGGTGCTTTGAATGACCACACTGGCCGGAAAACATGCGCTGATCACGGGTGGGCTCGGCTCTATCGGGCAGGCGATGGTGCAGGCGTTCGGGGCGGCTGGCGCGCGGGTCACGGTGCTGGACCGGCCCGGCCTTGATGCGACAGCGCTGCCTAAAGGCACGGGCTGGCTGGGCATTGATCTGAACGATTTGGCCGGTGCCACAGAACAAGTGGCGGCGGCTGGCCCGTTCGACATACTGGTCAACAACGCCGCCCTGATCATCAATCAACCGTTCGAAGTGTTTAGTCTTGAGGACTACGAAGACCAGCTGCGCGTCAACTCATCAGCAATATTCGCTCTGGTACGGGCCTGCGCGCCGACCATGAAGGCCAAAGGCTGGGGCCGGATCATCAACCTGACCTCGCTGGCGCTGAACGGCCAGTGGGAGGGGTACGTACCCTACCTCGCCTCCAAGGGCGCTGTTCTGGGGCTGACCAAGGCATTGGCGCGAGAACTCGGGCCACATGGCATCACCGTCAACGCCATCGCACCCGGTGCCGTGGTGTCAGACGCCGAATGTCGGGTATTCGCCGAGCGGTTGGAAAACTACGCAGCCTGGGTATTGGAACGCCAAAGCATCAAATCGCGCATCCAGCCCGTCGATGTGGCCAACGTCGCCGCATTTTTGGCATCGGATGCGGCACGAATGATCTCGGGCCAGAATATCGGCGTGGACGGCGGGTGGTAGGTGGCCCCCTTCACGAAACTCAAAAAGGTAATCTCATGGACATGACCCCGATCCCGGTGGAACAGCGCGACTATGGCCTTACAGGCCGCGACGGCCAGCGTGCCGTTGAAATCGGTCTGGCGTCAGCGGAATGGTATCATTCCGAGGTGCCGCGCAAAGTGATGAAGGAGTTGATGCAGCGCAGCGACGGCCCTGCCCTGCGCGACACCGCGCTATGGTTTGCGCTGCTGGCAGGCACGGCGGCGGGTGGCATCTGGTTTTGGGGCAGCTGGGCCTGCGTGCCGTTCTTGTTCGTCTACGGCGTGCTGTACGGATCATCCTGTGACAGCCGCTGGCACGAATGCGGCCACGGCACGGCGTTTCGCACCCAATGGATGAATGATGTGATCTATCAGATCGCCAGCTTCATGGTGATGCGCAATCCCGTGACATGGCGGTGGAGCCATGCGCGCCATCACACCGACACCTATATCGTTGGCCGTGACGCCGAAATCGCCTGGATGCGGCCGCCAAAACTGGTGCGGCTGGTGCTGGCGTTCTTTGATGTGCTGGGCACGCTGGAGTCTTTAAAAGTCCTGATCCGCAATGCGGCGGGGAATACCTCACCTGACGAGAGAAACTTTATCCCGCCCGCCGATTGGGCAAAAGCGGTATTCGCTGCACGCGTCCATATGGCGATTTATGCAGTGACGATCGTGACGGCTCTGCTGCTGGGGTCGTGGCTGCCTTTGATGCTGATCGGATTGCCGCGGATTTATGGCAGCTGGCACATGGTGATGTGCGGTCACCTGCAGCACGCCGGGCTGGCGGACAACGTTTTGGACCACCGGCTGAACAGCCGCACAGTCCATATGAACCCGATCAGCCGCTATATTTACTGGAACATGAATTACCACATCGAACATCACATGTTCCCGATGGTGCCCTATCACGCCCTGCCCCGGCTGCACGCGCTGATCAAGGATGATCTGCCGCCGCCCAACACCTCGATCCTTGATGCCTATGTCGAGGTGTACCGGTCGCTGCACGCGCAGCGCAGTGACCCAGGCTATTATTTCCGCAAAACACTGCCCGCCACCGCCCGGCCCTACCGGGACGAGTTTCACAATCTGGACATTGGCCGTGCGGCGGAATGACCTGCAACCGAGGATAACCATGACCACTTGGATTGACGTTTGCGACGTTGAAGATGTTGACCGCGAAGACGTGATGCGCTTTGACGCGGGCGCACAGACCTATGCGATTTACCGTGCCACCGATGGCAGCTTTCATGCCACTGACGGGATGTGCACCCATGAAGGCGTGCATCTGGCAGATGGGCTGGTGATGGACGACACCATTGAGTGCCCCAAACACAACGGACGTTTCAACTTTCGCACGGGTGCTGCCACCCGCACCCCGGCCTGCATCAACCTGCGCTGTCACGCGGTTCGTGTTATTGCAGGGCGCGTCGAGCTGGCCGTAGAATGAAGGAAACCAATATGGCGCGAAAAAAACCCACCATCGCCGACTTGCGCGCGCTTAAGGGCAAGCAGCAACTGACCATGCTGCGCGTGATGACGCTGGATGAAGCGGCGGCGGCCGAAGCTGCAGGCATCGATATCGTGTCAGTGCCGCCCGAACTGGTCAGTCATCCACACTACCGCGATGCGGCCCCCTCGCTGTTCTCGATGACAGGCAAAACCCATCTGGAGGCCGGAACCCGCGATGACTTCCACCGCTTTGCCTGCACCATGATGCAGGCAGGGGCCGACGCGATCTATTGCAGCGGCGGCTTGGGCACGGTCAAGGCACTGGCGGAGGAACACATTCCGGTTGTGGGACACGTCGGGCTGGTGCCGTCGCGCGCCACCTGGACGGGCGGCTTTCGCGCCGTGGCCAAAACCGCCGATGCGGCGATGTCCCTGCTGGCCGAGGTTCAGGCCTACGAAGCCGCCGGAGCCTTTGCGCTGGAGATAGAGGTGGTCCCTGATGCCGTCGCCACCGCGATCAGCGCCCGGACCGGTCTTTTGCTGTGGTCAATGGGGGCCGGTGCGGGTTGCGATGCGCAATATCTGTTTGCCGAAGACATCCTTGGCCAGAACCGGGGCCATATGCCGCGCCATTCCAAGGTCTACCGCAACTTTGCCGCCGAGCATGACCGGCTGCAATCCGAACGCATCGCCGCGTTCCGCGAATATGTGGCCGATGTTGGGGGTGGATCGTATCCAAAAGACAACCAGTTGGTCAAAATGGCGGATGCAGAACTGGCGCAGTTTCAACATCTTCTCGCATCTAAATAGGCATGGTAATCCCCCCATTTTTATTGGGGTGCATCCGTAGAACTTACGCGGCCATTTTCAGTTTCTGGGCGGGGGTGATCCCGCAGATACCCATATTCGGTCGGTCGCTATTGTAAGTCCATAGCCATTGCGTGGCGTGATTTTGGGCCTCCTCGATCCTTTCGATGATGTATTTGTCGAGCCATTCATTCCTGACGGTGCGATTGTAGCGCTCGATGTAGGCGTTCTGCTGGCGCTGGCCGGGTTGGATGTGCTGGATGGTGATCCCTCGTGTCTCGGCCCAGATCAGCAGCTTGCCACTGATGTATTCCGGGCCGTTGTCGACCCTTATCGTCCCGGGTTTGCCACGCCACTCAATAATTCTGTCCAATCTGCGGATGACCCGTTCGGCTGGCAGCGAGAAGTCGACCTCGATCCCCAGTCCCTCGCGGTTGAAGTCATCCAGCACGTTCAGCAGCCGAAATGCACGGCCATCACCGAGGCGATCTGCCATGAAGTCCATGGACCAGGTCACGTTGGGTGCATCGGGCACGGCCAGCGCATCGGGTTTGTCCCGCTTCAACCGCTTTCGGGGTTTGATCCGCAGGTTCAACTCCAGCTCGCAGTAAATCCGGTAGACGCGTTAATCGTCTAATCGGTCAAGTCAGTTTCCGGGTCTTCTTTGTCGCGGTGCAGCCAGTGCGTTGTCGTCTTCGAGGGGCGTTGTTGCGTAACTCACGCTTGAGGCGTGACGCCCCCTTTCCCCATTGAGCTCATGCCACGCGGATGATCTCGGCGGTGCCGAGTGAGTTGAAGCGGTTGATGAGGGCAACGCGGATCTGGATTTCAGCGGTTTGGCTGTCGGGGTGTCGAGCGGCGATGCGTTCCCCGAACGCCTTGAGGCATCGCATCTTCGCCTCGATCCGGCTCCGGACATGATATCCGGTCCAGCGCTTCCAGAATGCCCGGCCATAGTGCCGGGTGGCGCGCAAGGTTTCGTTTCTGGCAATCGCGGCCGGGCAGTCCTCTTTCCACGGTCGCCCATTCTTGCGGATCGGTATGATCGCGGTGGCCTGCCGGTGGATGATCGCGGTATGGCAGCGGCGGGTGTCATAGGCACCGTCGGCCGTCACCGTGCTGATTTCTTCGCCCACGGGGATCTGGTCGAGCAATTCTGGCAGAACAGGGCTGTCACCATCGCTGCTGGGGGTGAATTCCACCGCTCGGATGTCTGATGTCGCCGTATCCATGGCCAGATGGACCTTACGCCCCCTCTCACGGTGTGCCAGCAAACCGTGAGAGGGCAACGATTGGCGTCGGCCTTGAATGCCGTGCTTGCGCGCTTGCCACTCGCCATCCCCTAGAAACTTGATCCCAGTGCTGTCTACCAGCAGGTTCAGCGGGCCATCTGCGCGCCGATACGGGATCTGGACAACCAAGGTCCTCTGCCTCCGACACAAGGTCGTGTAATCCGGCACCGCCCAGTCCAGGTTCGCCATCTTGAGCAAGCTGGCCACCATTCCGGTCGTCTGCCGCAACGGCAGCTTGAACAGAACTTTGATCGTCAGGCAAAACTGAACCGCGGCGTCCGAGAAGACAGAGGGGCGGCCCGGGCTGCCAACATGCGGCGCAAGCCAGGTCATGTCCTTGTCCAGCCAAATCAGCAAAGAACCACGCTTCTTCAGTGAGGCGGTATAGCCGGACCAGTTCGTGGTGCGGTAGCGGGCGGGTGATGGCTTATTCATGCAACCCATCTAACCGCATGGATTCACGATGTGAATCCTCCAATGTCAGAGTTGTGCAACAACGCCCCGTGGTGGTGGAACAGACCGCCCCGACCGCCGGAACCGTGCTGACACCGCGCCGCCGCCGATCCGGCGCGGTGACCCCGAAATACATGAGGTAGAGCCGATGACTCTGGCAGAAATGCAGGCGCTGCTCAGCGCCCTTCTGGGCATGCGCTTCAGCGGCGTACGGTCCATCACCTATGACGGCCGCCAGATCAGCTATGGCTCGGACGCTGAGCTTGCGACGGCGATCTTCGACCTCGAACGCAGGATCGCGGCGGCCGACACCACTGTGACGCGGTCGCGGGTGTCCCGGCCGTTCGCCAGCAAGGACTTGTGATCATGGTCTCGACCAATTGGCGTACCCGGCTTGGCGCATGGGTAGGCGGCTTTGGGGTGCCGGGCGGCTTCGATGCCGCCTCTGGACAGCGGCGTCTGAAGGGGTTCGTCACCTCCCGCGCCCATGTCAACGCGCTAATCGCGGCCTCCGGACCGGAAATGAACGCTCGGGCACGCTGGCTGGTGCGCAACAACGGCTAAGGTGACGACGATCCTGAGCCAAACTTGGCCGCATGCTGGCGGCCAGCGGATGGGCCTCGCGCGCCTCGCGATCGATACGGGCGACGGGGTCACGACGGATGCGGTGTATTCGTGGGTGCGGGCGCAGGGCCGGGGTCAGGTGATCGCGGTAAAAGGTGTGGGTGGATTTGACCGGTCGAGCCCGGTCGATGGGCCAACGTTTGTCGAGGTGACTGAGCGCGGCCACAAAATCCGCCGCGGCGTGCAGCTTTGGAAAGTCGCAGTGTCGGTGTTCAAATCCGAAACCTACCGTTACCTGCGACTGGCACCGCCGACCGACGAAGAGGTTGCGGCGGGCGGTGCCTGGCCATCCGGCTTCGTCCACATCCCCCGCGGGATAACCTCGGAATGGGTGCGCCAGCTGACGGCCGAGCAACTGGTGACGATCAAAACCCGGCACGGCTTTCCAAAGCTGGAATGGCAGAAAATCCGGGATCGCAACGAGGCGCTGGACAACCGGGTATATGCCCGGGCCGCCGCCTGGCTGATGGGCCTCGATCGTTGGGACGAACTGCGCTGGGAGCAGATGGAACTGCAACTCGATCCGGCGCCGCAGCCGGGCCGGGAAGAGACTGAACTGGCTGGGCGCCCGAACGCGTCCCTGCCGCGCAATATGCAACAACCGCCAAAGCCCTCCGGATGGATGGGACCGCGGCGCGGAAAGTGGTTCTAGGTCGACAGGAAGGTGCCCGGCTAAATAACGCCGGCGTAGCTGGACAATTCTGATGCGGTCGCCACAAGGCCGACCCGGGTGAGGTTCGAAAGATATTCTTGGGGGCTCAGCTTTGACTTTACCAGCCGAAGCCGAATTTTGCGGACTGACGACAGAAACACTCCCGGGGCGAGTGTCATCTGGTTGAGCAGGAACTCATCGGGGTGCTGGGACTCGATGCCAAAAGGCCGAAGCGTTTCCGCCGGAAAATCCTTGAGGTTCTGGGTCACGATGCAATCGCATTTGCCGACGATTGCTGCCGCCAAGACATGGCGATCATCCGGGTCAGGAAGAGAAAGGGAGGGAATGAGGGCGTGATAGCCCTCGACGAGACAGTCGCGGGTGCTCTGGTCCATCATAGCCCGCGTTCGGGCAATTCGTGCCGGGTCGCGGTGCGGTTCATTTCTAAGCAGGCTGCGGGTCCATTCATCGTGGATATCCGCCGTCCACTTTGCCCTGAAGACATCGCTGACAGCGAGTTGCAGCAACAGATCCCGGATCGGGGCTGGATACAGTACGTTTGCGTCCAAAAGTGCCGTGTAGGGGATCATGAGCGACTGTAACCCATGTCCTGATCTTCGGCATCGGCCACAAGTTCGGCCAGAATCCCATCGCGCTCTGCATCGACCTTCTCTTTGTAATCCATCACATCCTCCATTCGGATGCGGCGGTGGCTGCCCACCTTGCGAAACTTGATCTGCCCCTGCTCAAGCAGACCGATCAGGAAGGGACGGGAGACGTTCAAAACATCGGCTGCCTCGGCAGTTGTTAATTCAGCGTTCTCCGGGATGATCGTGACGCCGCGCCCCGCGGCCATGGCGTCAAGGATTTCGATCAGCAGCGCGACTGCACCCGCCGGAAGTTCGATCGGTGCTTCCTGCGTATCGTCGACAACTCGCAACGAAAGTGGCGCGCCCGGCTTTTCCAGAGCCGCAAGCAACTGCCGCGAGGCACGGGCAAGAGCTGCGTCCGAAGACGACGGTGGCAGCTGCCGATGTGCATGGACGTTCATGGTGATCTCCCGATTGCCGTGTTTTTCCCGACTTAAACGCAACAAGTGAAGCAAACGCAACAAAAGTTTGCGCGAGGAAGCAAAATGGCATGGACGCAAGCTGATCTTGACGCGCTGAAGGAGGCCTATGCCACCGGCACGCTCCTCGTTCGCCTGCCTGATGGGCGAGAGGTGAGGTATCCGACCGGCGACGACCTTCTCCGTCGCATCCGGACTGTCGAAGCTGATCTGGCGGCAGCGAGTGCTGGCCAACCTGCGCCGGTTGGGCGCTTTGCGACGTTCCGGAGAGGATGATGGCCGATCGTTCCAGCCCTCCGGCGCCAGGCGTGCCCTGGGGCTTCATGGACAGCGCCGTGGCGATGGTGTCGCCGTCCACGGCCGCTAGGCGTTATGCGGCCCGGGTGGCGATCGCCAATCTGCGCCGGGGATATGAGGGCGGCAGCAACGGCCGTGCGACCTCCAACTGGACCTCGGTCAACGCCTCGGCCGATGCGGAAATCGCCGCGGCGTCCGGTCCGCTCCGCTCGCGATCCCGCGATCTGGTGCGCAACAACGCTCTTGCCGCGCAGGCGGTGCAGGTGCTGGTCAACAATATCGTCGGACCTGGCATCCGGCCCCGCGCCGCCTCAGGCAATCGAACGCTGAATCGCAAGGTCGACAAGCTATGGACCGCCTTTTCGCGGTCCTGCGATTTCTACGGACTGACCGACTTCTACGGCCTGCAAAACCTCGCCGTCCGCGAAATGATCGAGGCCGGGGATATTCTCGGGCTCAAGATCACCGATCGATCGGCCGCAGTGCCCTTGAAACTGCAACTGCGCGAGATCGACCATTTGGATGCCGCCCGGGTACAGGTGGTGGCAGCGAACGGCTATATCGACCAGGGCATCGAATACGACGCCTCCGGCCGCCGGTCTGGTTATTGGATGTTTCCCGAACATCCCGGCGGCAACCGGATGGTGTTTCGGGCGCGGTTCCAATCCGAACGGATCGCGGCCGGGCAAGTGCTGCATATGTTCGAACGCCAGCGGGTGCAGGACCGGGGTGTGCCCTGGGCCTCGCCCGCCATGCTGGCGCTGCGCGATCTGGGCGACTGGCAGCAGGCCGAATTGGTCCGCAAAAAGACCGAGGCCTGCCTTGTGGGCATCGTCTTTGGCGATGACGAAACCCAGAATTCCGTGGCACCGATCGTCCAGGACGGCGCTGGCAATCAGGTGGAGCAGTTTGAGCCCGGCCTGATCGCCTATTCAGCCGTCGATGCGCTGATCACCCTGGCGGCGGATGTGCGAGCCATTCTGGGGGCTGGCACCAAGATCAGTTATGGGGCCGATTGGACGGAATGGTTTGGCCACCAGCCCGCCGATGGCACGGGCGATGTCTATTTCCACCTCGACAAGTTCTGGGCCAACGCGAATGTCGATTTCGTGGGCATCGACAATTATGTCCCGCTGTCGGATTGGCGCGACGGGTTCACCCATGCCGACGCCCTTATCGCCCCCTCAATCTATGACCTGACCTATCTGAAATCCAACATCCTCGGCGGCGAGGGCTACGACTGGTTCTATGCCAACAGCACGGATCGGACGAACCAGACCCGCACCGCGATCGCCGACGGCTTTGGCAGCCCCTGGGTATTCCGGGTCAAGGACTTCAAATCGTGGTGGCTCAACGCCCACAATCACCGGCCGGGCGGGACGCCCAGTACCGCGAGCCTCTGGGTGCCGCAATCAAAACCGATCCGGTTCACTGAACTGGGGTGTCCCGCGATCGACCGCGGCACCAACCAGCCGAATGTGTTTTATGATCCGAAATCGTCAGAAAGCTTCGCGCCCTACTTCTCGCGCGGCTACAGGGGTGATGCGATCCAGCGGGCCTATATCGAGGCCTCGTTGACCTTCTGGGGCGATGCGGCCAACAACCCGACCTCGGGCCTCTATGGCGGGCCGATGGTGACGGTCAACGAATGCGCGGTCTGGACCTGGGATGCGCGGCCCTATCCGTTCTTTCCCGAATTGACCGACATCTGGGCGGATTCGGCGAACTGGACCTTGGGGCATTGGCTGACGGGTCGTTTGGGCGCTGTGTCACTGGCCGCTCTGGTCAGAACACTTTGCCTGCGAGCGGGGTTTCCGGCCAACCGGATCGACGTCTCGGGTCTGCATGGCGCCGTCGAAGGCTATGTAATTGCGGCCCTGGAATCGCCGCGCAATTCGATTGCTGTTCTTGCGCGGCACTTCGGTTTCGATGCGGTGGAATCCGACGGCAGCATCCGCTTCGTCGCGCGCGGTCGGGCGGCGGTCGTGTCCCTGACGCCGGACCAGCTGGTGGCCGGAACCGATGCCAAGGCCGAGCCGTTCGAGATGACCAGGTCGCAGACCACCGACCTGCCTCAGGCCCTGAAATGGGCGGTGGTGCGGTCAGACGAGGATTACGATTCCGTTGGGGTGGAGGCGCGGCGGATCACCGTGGATTCAGCGCGCACGGCTTCAGAGAGCTTCCCGCTGGCGGTGCCGCCGGAAGAGGCCGAACGCCGGTGCCGCCGCGCCCTGTTCGAGGCCTGGGTGGGGATCGAGGCTTTCGCAGCAACCCTGCCGCCGTCGCTGCTGCGACTGGACCCAACCGATGTGATCGGCCTCGTCCATGACGGGCGGACCTATGAATTCCGGTTGGGCCAGATCGCCGATGAAGTGGCGCGGCGGATCGAGGGAGTGCGGCAGGACCGCTTCGCTTACGACCTGCCGCCCGGTTCAACCCGCGCCGCTTCGCTGGCGGCTCCTACGACATTTGGCCCGCCTGCGACGTTCTTTATGAACCTGCCGCAACTGGCCGACGCCACCCCGGCCTATCAGCCGTTCATCGCCGGGGATGCCTCGCCCTGGCCGGGAAATCTGGCGCTCTATCGGAGCCCGACGACCAACGGCTATGCGCTGCTGTCGTCGCTGAATCGTCGCGCCAGCACCGGGGTTCTGGCCTTCGACTTCTACGCCGGGCCGACCGGGCGGTTTGATCTGGGCAATTCGGCGATCATCGACGTGGCCAGCGGATCGCTCTACAGCGTGACCGATGACCAGCTCTGGGCAGGAGCCAACGCCTTTGCGATCGAGTCCTCGGCCGGGCATTGGGAGATATTTCAGGCCGGGGTGATCACGCTGCTGTCGCCTGGCCGCTACAAACTGGCCCGGCTCTTGCGCGGGCAGCGCGGCACGGAATTCCGCATGGGCAATCCGGTTCTGGCCGGGGCGCGGGTGGTAGCGCTCGATGCGGCGGTGTTCCCGATCCCCACTGCCGATGCCGATGTCGGGCTGGCCTATAACTGGCTGACCGGTCCCGCGATCCGTGCCATCACCGACCCGTCCTATAAGGCGGACGCCTTCACGCCCTCGGGCGAAGGGCTGCAATGTTTCGCGCCTGATCTCTACCTGAACCCATATCGCCGGGCCCGAGCGACCGGCGACTTCCTGATAGAATGGGTGCGGCGCGACCGAGCCCTGATCGCCGACAGTTGGGACAGCGGCGAGCCGCCCCTCTCTGAGGCTTCGGAGTCCTATGAGGTGGAAATCTTGTCGGGCGTCACGGTCCTGCGGACGCTGACAGCCGCCACGCCCTCGGTGCTTTACACAGCCGCCATGCAGACTGCCGACCTCGGGGCGCTGCTGACCGTCGGTTCCAGCCTCACCCTGCGCGTCTATCAAAAATCGGCCCGCCTTGGGCGCGGACCTGCCTTCACCAAGACCCTTTTCTTCTGAGGCACACTCATCATGACTGATACCCCGAACCTCGTGCTGCCCTATATCGCGGGCAGCCAGGCGCAAAAGCATGTGACCCATAATGAGGCGATCCGCCTTCTAGACGGGATGGTGCAGCTCTCCGTCCTGTCGCGCATCATCGCGACCCCGCCCGGATCGCCGACTGATGGATCGCGCTATATCGTAGCATCAGGCGCGACGGGGGCATGGGCAGGCTGGGATCTGAACGTGGCCTTCTGGGTCGACGGCGGCTGGATGCGGCTGATCCCGCGGGTCGGATGGATGGCCTATTCGGTGGCCGACACCGGGTTCTACTCTTGGAACGGATCGGCTTGGATTGTGCTGTCGGCAGGCGGCGGCAGTTCGGTCTTCAACGACGCGACCTTCTTTTTGCAAGACAACGGCGATCTGACCAAGCAGGCGCAGTTCGATCTGGCCTCGATCACGACCGGCACCACGCGGGTCTATACGCTGCCAAATGCCAACGCGACGCTGGCGGCGCTGGGTCTGGCGCAAACCTTCTCTGCCGCCCAGACCTTCAGCGCGGGAACGAATAGTTTTGGCACATCGACCGGCGCTTCGACTGCGAACATCGCCAACGGCGCCACGACAACTGGCAATACCAAGGCCGTCAACATCGGCACGGCCGGGGCGTCCGGATCGACCACCAACATCGCGATCGGATCGGCAGTCGCTGGGGCGCTGGGTACCCGTCGATGCCGGGGCGGCGGGAGGCATCTATGAGAAGATCTTCGAACCCGCTCGCGCCCTAATGGCCTCGGCACAGAATACCGCCACCACGATCGTCGCGGGCGCCGTGACCAGTGTGATCTGGCGGCTGACCGCCACCTACTACATCGCCCCCTGAAACGCGGCACCTGTGGCCAGGCCGAACCCGGGCTCGCACTGGCCTAACCGCGCACGACACCGACCACCGAACCCCGACTTGAAAGGACTTCCCGATGTTGGATTTCATCGACTTTGCCCTGAAATGGGCAGTGGCCCCGCTCCTCGCCGCGATCTGGCATCTGGATCGCAAGATCAACGGCCAGGATCTGAAACACATGGAACACCGGGCCGCAATCGAAGTGATGAAAGCCCGTCTGGATGCACAGACTGCGGCAAGTGCCGCCTCCTACGCCTCTCTGGCGGCCGCTCAGAACCGCATCCTCAAGAAACTGGACGACATCGAGGAATTCCTCCGCTCGGCCCACTGACTTCGCCAAAACAAACCGTTCTACCCGCAACCCGCCCGCAAGGCGGGCTTTTTCATGCCCGACGCAGGGCGAAAGGAGCCACCTCATGAATACAGACCCCGTAGAGGCGATCCGCCTGATCCAGAGCGGATTGGACAAACTCGGCCACGCGCCTGGCGCCATTGACGGACAATGGGGCGTCCGAACTGCCCGCGCGCTGAAGCAACTGATCGTCGCCAACGGTCTGCCGATCACCAACGTCGGCACTGTCTCGCATCCTACACTCGCCGCGACGAACCTCGCCGCAAGCATGCGGCGCTGGCGTCTGACCTCAGCGGCCGTGGTAGATTCAGTCGCCGAACAACGCTCGGCCGGATGGGCGTGCTGGCGTGGCAATGTCGCTGGCCTCGGGGGCTGGACCTTCGTGACACGCCTTTCGCTGACGACCCTGCAGGCAACCGGTATGGGGTTCTTCGGCCTCTACGGTTCCATTGCCGCGCTGGCCGTCAACCTAACTCTGGCTGCAGTGATCAACGCAGTCGGCATCGGGTTCCAGCGCGGCACCCATGCCAATTGGCAGCTGGTCACCAACGATGGCACCGGCGCGCCGACCCTGACGGACATGGGTTCGCCCTTCGCCATCGCGCTGGGCGGCGTGCTGACCCTGTTCATCGCGGCCCCACCGAATGGATCGTCGGTCTGGGTCCGGGCGGTGAACGAGGTGACGGGCGCGGTCTTTGAGCAGGAGATCACCGCCGACCTGCCCGCCAACACCCAGTTTCTCTCGCCGCGCCTTTACCTCAACACCGGCGCAACAGCCGCCGCCGTCGCCTACGACTGCGCGGGCCTCTATCTCGAAACGGACTATTGAAGGGACCATCATGACCGAACGCACCACCATCCTGCAGGAGGTCGGCCAAGCCTTCCGCGAAAACGGCCTGACGGCCGCCATCACCGCGCTGGTCGGCGGCTCGCTTGCCGTCGCCGCCACAGTGACGCGCAAAGCCTTTACCAATGAGGCGATGCTGGAACGCCTTGACCGGGAACTGCACCTCGAGCGCGAGCGAACCGACAAACAGCGCGCCGATGACCGCAAGGCTGACGCTGACCGGCTGGAACGGATCGAAACCGACATTCGCGCCATGCGGGATGTGATGTTCGAAGCCTTTCAGCGCGGCCGCACCGACTGACGATCACCACAGCACTACGTCGACCCACCCCACCCGCCCCCGAGGCGGGTTTTGCATTTCTGGAGATCCACCATGCCGTCCACGACTTATGCGCATTTCCGCGACGTGCCCGAGAGTGCGTGGCGCTGGCCCAGCTTTTCCCCAGCCGAAATCGCCTGTCGCGGGACCGGTGCGATCAAGATCAACACCGAAGCTATGGACAAGCTGCAGTCTCTGCGCAACCGCCTCGGAAAACCACTGATCGTTCGTTCCGGCTATCGCAGCCCGAGCCACAACCGCGCCGTCGGAGGCGCCCCAGCCTCAAAGCACCTGCTGGGCACGGCGTTTGACATCGCCATGTCGAACCACGACCCAGCCATCTTTGCCGAAGCCGCCCGCGCCGTGGGTTTCCTTGGTTTTGGTACCTATCCCCGCTCGGGTTTCATGCACATCGACCTCGGGCCTGCGCGGGGCTGGGGAGAACCCTTTGCCCCGCGCGCGACACCCTTCGTATCGGAAACCCAGCCCGCCCGCGAAGTGCTGGCTGACAGCCGCACCCTGAAAGGTGGCGGGGCAGCGGGCATCGCGACCGTTGGTGCAGCTGGTGTCGAAGTGGCGCAGGAAGTCCTGGCGGAAACCCAATCGGCAATCCTGCCCCTGGTGCCCTACCTCGACACGCTCCGCTGGGTATTCATCGCCGTGGCGCTGATCGGCATCGCCGTCACGATCCATGCTCGGATCGATGATTGGAAACGGGGCCAGCGCTGATGGGTTGAAGCATCGCCCTCCTCGGCAGCGGCCCTGCGCGCAAAACGTTGGTCTTGATCCTCGTCACCACCGCGATCTCGCAATCCCATTTTGACCAACGTAGCGCAGGCGCCTAAGTCGAGCCCCTTTCCGAGCAGCTTGATGCTAGGAAGAGAACTGATGCTAACCATCGACAGGTGTTCGATGCCGCCGCCCTTATGATCGTAGTGCTTTGCCTGCCCGACTGCACTAGAGACAGTCATGACACCGTCACAACCTTCCACCCTTTGTGGATTTCTCTGCAGAAGATCAGAAAAACGTGCGGCAGACGAGACCGAAGCAGTGGCGGAGATAGATGATACCGTGTGGAAACTCAACCACAGCGCCGACCTAAGCAGTAGGTGGTAGGCAGGGCCTCGAAATCCAACCAATGGACAGCAAAAGAGTTGGTGAACGCGTCTCTGACCGGCGCACATCGTCGGGACCAAAGCACAGATCAAAGGTACATCAAACGCTATGCACACTCGACGACACTAAGGACTTCCGAACCCGAACTAGAGCGCCCACCAGACCCAAACTGCAGAAAATGGAGTGCGACTACTTGCAACCCCTGTGTCCTCAAAGCTGATCCTTCCAATGATCTTGTTCACTATTGGCAAAAGCTTGAAGCTCTTGAGCGCTGGAATCATTCCAAAACCCATAAAGAAGGAAGCAAGGACTAGCGCCTTCGCGGGCGGCGCAAAGCTAACTTCGAGCAAAGTTAAACCACCGCTTCCAGATAGAATTAAGCCATTCAATGCGCCCACAACCGACGAAATCACGAATACAACTATCCAAAAACCGATACTCTTTCGGGCGTTCACCCTCGTCCTCTTCTGACCCAACTGATCCGCGCGAAGTTCGCTAAGCTCCCACGTCAGGGCACCCAGAAATCCAAACAGGAGAATGACGAAATTCAAGCTTGCTTCCTCCTTCGTACCGACACCTGTGGGTCATCTGCAGACAGAATCACTTGGAGATCATTTTCAACGTACAGGTCTCGCCCGATAAGGCCATTGCGTCGGTACACACAATTCTGACCTGCTCCAGAATTCACTTCACAATGCACGCTACACTGAACCTGAAGCTTGGAAGAACTCCAAGAGTCCAGCATTATTGCGGGAACCTCAACCGGTTCGAACTCCGGAAATCCATCCCTATCAGAATTCTGAACAAACGTGCTGAAACTAATCCTAAGCGCAGCGTGGCTGCGGCCCCTTAGCACCAAAGGAAAACTCAATGAATCCATGATCTTCGCGTTGCCAACCTCATTGACATAGTCTTCTGACAGAAGCGAAGTATCAGCACCAGTATCAAAGTGAAAGGAATCAAAGCTGCCAACAGAGCCTAGAGCAATTCGTGGGTAAACCCTAATGGATCCCTCTCGTTCAACGGCATGACACCTAACGTCATCAAACGAGTACTCACTCGAATAAAGAAACGGGTATTCGCCTTTTTCTCGATATTCGGAGAGCAATTCCCGTTGCTCCGGCAAATCAGTTCTGCTGAAATATGCTTCGTAGTTTTCCGCGCGCCCACCAGGCAGTAACACCGCGACAGCGCCCTTCGCCCAGAGGCCTTCAAGAAGCTCACGGTTCGCTACAGCTGCCTCCCTAAAGCAATTTCCTTTCTCACTGAGCGACAGCTTTTCAAACTCACTAAATGGATTATCAGCCTCAGATGTGTTCCATCTTTCTTTCGTCGGATTCTTCGAAGTAAAGAACAACCTTATAATGCTGGCAGAATGCTCATAGAACTCCCGCATTGTATCAAACTCTGCAAAACCCTTTCTTAGATATCCAATATGCCCACCACCTGTAGATTTTTCAAAGGTCAAGTTCTTTTTAGTCGCTGGGAGATAAGCACTAAACAAAAGTAGTCGAGCAGATGTTTCTGCGGACAAACGGTCAATCAGTTTCTTACCAACACTATGCTTGTCACCAATCTTATTGTCCAGAACTGCATAATCGCAGCCAGACGCAACCTCGGCTTCAAACGACTCCACATCAGGCACGGGTTTCACATCGAAGCCAGAACTCTTCAACATCCCCGCAATAGGCTCAAAGTTCCGGAAATGATCCTCGAGCCAGACAATCTTGGTTGCACGTTTCACTTGAACATCCTAGTAGTGGCGCAGCCGGACCGTGATTTCAGTCCCCCTGCCAAACTTCGACTCAACTCTTGGCACATTCCCGTGCTTCAGGCAAGTTGCCTTGACAACGGCAAGTCCCAAGCCCTGGCCACCTACGTCCCGGTTGGTTGAATAGTGTAGATCAAAGATCTTCTCGAGATCATAGGGCGCAATACCGACGCCCGAGTCCTGTACCGAGATTACAAGCTCTTTTCCGGCATCGAATAGGACCACGACGATAAAGTTCTCTTGCACATTTGGTCTCTTTTCAATTGCTCGGATTGCATTTGAAACCAAGTTTGACGTCAATGTCGTAAGGTCCTCTTTGTCAAGAAAGTACCTCTTCTTTTTCATTGAGAAAGTCAACTTGAGCCGAATGCCTAAACTTTGGGCGCTCCGTTCGAGTCCGGCTAACTCCTTTCGCACAAACGCTTCGAGATCAACGCTCTCATTCTTTCGAATGTTCCTTGCAGAAAAGAGACTCTCATAGTCCTCTGCTCTTCTAAATATTATCTCCTGCGAACTGTGTAATTTTCTTAATCGTTTCAATTGCTCATTAAAGAGTTCAATGTTTTCCCGAACCTTTGGGTCATTCATTCTGCCTGTGAGAACATCCAACTCATCATAGGCAATCTTAAGCCCCATTCGAATATCAGAGATGTCATGGAATTTCAGAATACAACTGACTGCGTCCGAGTGGAACCGTCGCGCTTCTTCATCTAGTTGCCCTACTCTTTCCAACTCAACATTTCTAGCGATGACATTCCAGATAACTTCAAAGTACTTTACAACGTAAGTTGCCAGCTCGAGATCTACGTCTGTTGTTCCAAATGGCCTCTTAAAGAATACTCCGACAACACCAACACTTCTTTTCTCTATCGCTGAGTGAACTGGGATAAGAAAGAAGGCATTCAGCTTCATGGCGATTAATCTGCTGCGGAAGAGAATTGTCTCTCTCGACTCTGCAACGTTGTCAACGGTTCGCGATTGGCCAGTTCGCAGAACATCACCTGCTAGGCTCTGATTTACTAGCATGTTGAAGTTCGGTTCACCTTCTGAAACCAGTTTTTCGCCGTTAATCTCCCATACAATTACCTTATCGGCGTACAAGCCACTTCGGATTGTCTCCGAGATCAGTGAAGCAAGATTGTTCAGGATCACGTCGGGGAGGTTTGATGAAAACTTCTTGTGGAATTCTGATTTCTTTGAGTTTTCCATGGTGAGGGAAACATGCCTTGAAAACTCCGCCAACACTCCATGGTAATCAGCTGGGTTTCCAATCGAAAAGAGGTAGCCGACAGTAGTTCGGAAGTTCCCAACTATCTCCGTTACGAAGGCGTTGTACTTGCGTAAGAACTCGTCATCGAGCGGTGTGCCGTTCGAAAGGCAGTTTGAGAGAGCCTCAGCAACTAAGGCAGCTGAGATTTGGAGCGTAGTGTCTCTCACCTGAAATATTTGGCTTGGTGATCCTGCCGCTTCCTTACCCTCCTGGTTCACGATGACGATTCCCAAACACGGCAATTTCGTGTGTTCGAACACCATTCGCAAGTAGTGTTGGAAACTTTCAGCAGTGGTTCCCGGCAATCATCGATCCTCCCCTGACCAAGTTCATTTCTTCTATCGCTCCGGTGCGCATTCCGACGCATCCGGTCGGTCATTCCGACAACATCCGGTCAGTCATTCCGGAGTATCCGGTCACCTGAGGATCGTTGCCGCATAGGCATGGTTTTTGATGTCAGGCTCTTTGATCCTCGTCAACGATTTCGGTGGGGCTGCCCGACCTTCTCATCGAATGGCCATCCAGTTCCAGCCGATGGGCGTTGTTAACCAGGCGGTCGAGGATCGCATCGGCAAAGGTGGGTTCGTCGATCACGGCGTGCCACGCTGTGACGGGCACCCTCTGGCAGCAGCACATGCGTGGCGCTCTCTCGCTTCTGCCCATGGCCTCCGGCCCCTGGATCTGGCGACCGACCGGTGGGCCCGAAGGCCCGGCACAGATGAACCTCTTTGAAGGGATGCTGCCATGAGCATGCAAGGACGGATTGGGGGTGCAGGCGGCACGAAATTGAAACGCGCGCTGGGCGTGCAGGCGATCCTTGAATGGGCCTTCCGGGTTGAAAAGGCTCAGTTGGAACTGCCTCTGCCGAAGGATGTGTCGTAGGAAGGCTTCGGGTTTGGCATGGAGTATGTGCTGATCCAGCGGGCGCGCCTGGGGTGCAAGGTGGACGGTGGTGGCCATAAAACACAATCCTACACTCATGAAGATGCCGAGATCGTCGCCGCGACCTTGGCCGGAATGCCCTATAGCTTGGGCGGCAAACGCATGGCGATCTATGTGGCGGAACTGGCGCGCGCGGGGATGACGCCAGACTGGCTGCCGGGCGTGGTGCCACGGTGTGTGCCGGTCGAAACCAAAATCAACCAGCACGGCGAGCGCTCTACCACCATCGTGGTTGGCGTCGAGCGTGTCCTGCATCGCGGGCGGTGGCGTAGTGTCGAAGTTCTGGCCTGCCCGGTCACTTGGCGGCCGCATCCGGAGCAGATCGCATCCGCCCGGCGCGGCTATGAGGACTGGTGGCAGGCGCTGAACTGGGTTCGGGATGGGCTTCTGGCGGGTGGGATGCTGCGGGATGTGGAGGTGACGGCCGCGATGCCGAAGGTACGGCCGTGGCGCTGAGTGGACCTTGCGTCCGCTGCGGAAACCATATCTTGCCAAATGGCATATTATCTCTGTATTCGTGTCATAGAGGAAACACCATGCAATTTGCCACGATCCAGCCAACCGTCTCCCGGCCCGACCTTCCCGCCATCACGGACGAGGAGGCAGCCGCCCTTGCTCGCACCACGGTCAACCTATTCCGCGCTTGGCAGCTCAGCGACATCGAAGCCCGTATCCTGCTGGGCGACATGGCACAGAGGACATGGGCGCGATGGAAAGAAGGCGGGATCGGCCGGATCGACCGTGATCTGCGCGCTCGGATGGCAATTCTCATGGGGATCCACAAAGGCTTGCGCTACCTCTTCACCGAACCCGCGCGCGGCTATGCGTGGATCAGAAAACCAAACGGTGCCTTTGCCGGCCAAAGCGCGCTTGATGTCATGATGCGCGGCGAGATCACCGACCTGATCGACCTGCGAGCATATTTGGACGCAGAGCGCAGCGCATGACGAAAGTGCCAGTGCGCCGTGAGATCTGGCCGCGCAGCGTCCGGATCATTCGCTCGATCTATCCGCCAATCGACCTTTTTGAAGATATCGCCGATCCCGCAGATTGGGAGGCGCTGGCCTCGGCCGAAGCAAAGTTCAACCCGCGCATCCGCGACAGCATCGGCGATCTGGCCAAGGTGCCGGTGTCGCGCCGCGTCACGGGGCCGGGTGCTAGTTGGGTCATGGCACCCTTCGTCCATTGCTCACCGCTGCGACCCGGGCGGTTCTCGGATGGGACGTTCGGGCTTTATTACGCAGGCGACAGCACAGAAGTGGCGATTGCCGAAACCATCCACCATCACAGCAAGACTATGCTGGCCACGGCGGAAGCACCAGGCTGGACATCGCAGTTCGGCGAGTTGATCAGCTCGGTCGACGCAGATTTCGATGACGCGACCGAACGAGCTGATCTGCTGCACCCAGACGATTATGCCGCCTCGCAGGTCTTCGGCTGCGAACGGCGCGCCGCCGGTTCGAACGGCATCTTTTGGCCCAGCGTCCGCTTTTCTGACGGCAATTGCATCGCGGCTTTCTGGCCCGACGTGGTTCCGATCCCGACGCAAGGGGCGCATTTTGCCTACCACTGGAATGGAAACGCCGTCGACTATGTGAAAAAACTGGATAGCGGCGAGATCATGCAGGTGACTTGAAATAGGTGGGACAAGAGCAAAACGGCATGCCTGCCCGAAGGTGCAAACAGGCCAAATTGTTGATTCTCCGAATGAAACGCGTTCGTTAGGCTGGCTTTTCCGAGCAACGGCACGCTATAGGTTCAACGGCTAGCGGACGCGTGAAACGCGCACTGGGCGTGCAGGCGATCCTGGAATGGGCATTCCGAGTCGAAAAGGCCCAGCTGGAGCTGCCCGTGCAGAGAGACATCGACGAGGAAGGCTTCGGCTTTGGCATGGAATATGTTCTGATCCAGCGCGCGCGGCTGGGGTGCAAGGTGGACGGTGGCGGTCATAAGTCGCAGTCCTATACCCACGAGGATGCCGAGATCGTGGCCGCGACCCTATCCGATCTTCACGAACCAAGCTGTGATCAAACGGCTCCGCGTGGTCTTGTTTTCCAATGCGCGTCTGGCCACACGACGTCCGCCTCAGTTTGCAGAGGAGGTGGCCCGCATCCCTGTCGTGTACAGCATTCTCGACC
>JANNAF010000253.1:0-50569 GCA_031384005.1 Rhodobacterales bacterium
GTGACCTGCCCGGTTATGACCAGTTCCTGAAGGACAGCGAGCGGCGCTATTGGTTCGGGTTCGAGGATCTGGGGCGGCGGTCGATGCACCGCTTTGCCGATCTGTTGAAGGTGCTGCCGACCTTTGCCCTGCTGCGCGCCGACAAGTCGGTCTATGCCCATGCGGCGAGCCGGGTTCAGGACGAACGCCTGCGCTTTGCCCTGTCGTTTCATCCGCTGTTCATTGGCGGCGACCCGTTTCATGTCACATCGATGTATATCCTTGTCAGCCATCTGGAGAAGGAGTTCGGCGTTCACTATGCGATGGGTGGTGTGGCCGCGATTGCGCTGGCGATGGCGGGGGTGATCGGTAGCCAAGGCGGGCAGTTGCGGCTGAACGCCGAGGTGGATGAGATTTTGGTCAAAGATGGCCGCGCGCAGGGCGTGCGTCTGGCGGATGGGCAGGTGCTGGCGGCGGATGTGGTTGTGTCCAATGCCGATGCGGGCCACACCTATGACCGGTTGTTGCGCAACCACACCCGCAAACGCTGGACCCCCGGAAAGCTGGCGCGCAAGCGGTGGTCGATGGGTTTGTTTGTCTGGTATTTCGGGACCAAGGGCACCAAGCTGAAATGGCCGGATGTGGGGCATCATACGATTGTGGTGGGCCCACGGTACAAAGAGCATATCCGTGACATCTTTATCCGGGGCAAGTTGGCCGACGATATGAGCCTGTATGTCCACCGCCCCACCGTCACCGACCCGACTGCGGCACCTGCGGGGGATGACACGTTCTATGCCTTGTCGCCTGTGCCGCATCTGGGCATTGGCGAGACGGACTGGGCGGCCGCGGCCGAGCCTTATCGTCAAAAGATGCAAGCGATGCTGGAGGAGCGGTTGTTGCCGGGACTGGGGGATCAACTGTCGGAACAATTGGTGTTCACGCCCAACAGTTTTCAGACGCGCTATCTGTCGCCCTTTGGCAGCGGTTTTTCGATAGAACCGCGCATCCTGCAATCGGCATGGTTCCGCCCGCATAACATAAGCGAAGAGGCCAAGGGTCTGTATCTGGTGGGCGCAGGCACCCATCCCGGCGCGGGCCTGCCCGGCGTGATTGCCAGTGCCGAGGTGTTGGGCAAACTGGTGCCCGATGCGCCGGGCGGGGCTGCGGTGCGGATGGCGGCTGAATGATCGCCCCCGCCGACATGGCCCATTGCCGCGAGGCGATCCGCACCGGATCGCTGTCGTTTCATGCGGCGTCCAAACTTTTGCCCGCGTCGGTGCGCGACCCGGCGCTGGCGCTCTATGCGTTTTGCCGTTTGGCGGATGATGCGGTGGACGACAGCGACGACAAGGCGCCTGCGGTGCTGGCGCTGCGGGACCGGTTGGATCTGGTTTACGCCGGACGTCCGCGCAACGCCCCCGCCGACCGCGCCTTTGCCGCAGTGGTCGAGGATTTTGCGATGCCGCGTGCCCTGCCCGATGCGTTGTTGGACGGGTTGGCATGGGATGCATTTGGTCGTCAGTATGACAGCTATTCTGACCTGTTGACCTATTGTGCGCGGGTGGCCAGTGCCGTTGGGGCCATGATGTGCGTCCTGATGCGGGTGCGCGACCGCGATGCGCTGGCACGGGCCTGCGATCTGGGGCTTGCCATGCAATTGACCAACATCGCCCGCGATGTCGGCGAGGACGCCCGGGCCGGACGGATGTATCTGCCGCTGCATTGGCTTGCCGAGGTGGGTTTGACGCCCGAGGGGGTCATGGGCGACCCCGTCTCCAGCCCCGGTTTGCGGCTGTTGACACAGCGCCTGCTGGACGAGGCGCGCACCCTTTATCAGCGGTCAGAGGCCGGGGTTCCGGCCCTGCCGCTGGTCTGTCGCCCCGGCATATTTGCCGCGCGGCATGTTTATGCCGGTATCGGGACACAGGTCGCGCGGCAGGGTTATGACAGCGTCAACGCCCGCGCCCGCACCAATGGTTGGCAAAAGCTGGGCTGGCTGGGCCTGTCGGTTGCGCGCAGTGCGGCGTCCATCGTTTTGCCGAAATCAGCGGTATTGCACGCCCCAGCCCGCCCGGAAGTCGCCTTTCTGGTCGACGCCGCCGCCCGGGCCAATGCGCGGTTCAATCGGTCTGACGCATTGTTCAGCGCCTTGGCGCAGCTTGAATCGACCGATCGCGCCCGCAGGCCCTTGGATCGGGCCGGGGCATGACATAGGTTCGTCGCGACACCAGAAGGGTGTCACCACAGGGGGCGCGCGATGGACTGGATGCTGTTCTTGACCTTTTTGGCCGCCTGCGGGGCCGCTGCGGCGACTGGGGCCATGATCCAACCCGGCGAATGGTATGATGCCCTGAAAAAGCCGTTCTGGACCCCGCCCAGCTGGGTGTTTCCTGTGGTTTGGACCACTCTTTATATTCTGATGGCGTGGTCTGCGATGCGGGTTGCAGTTCTTGAGAGCGTCGAGGGCACCGCACAAATGCAGGCCCTGGCGTTTTGGGCGTTACAGATTGCGTTGAACACGCTGTGGACGCCGGTATTCTTTGGTTTGAAACGGATGAAGGCGGGGATGGCGGTCATGGTTTGCTTGTGGTTGTCGGTTGCGGCGACAACACTGGCCTTTCTGTCGGTCGACGTGATCGCAGGGTTGATGTTTCTGCCCTATCTGGTGTGGGTCAGCATTGCCGGGACCTTGAATTTCACCGTGATCAGACTGAACCCCGGCAACCCCTAGTCCCATTTCGTCCGTCTTGGGACGCGGACTGCCAACATCGCCTTGATCAGCGGGGACCGGAAACGGGTCAGGTCCAGCGCCTCATGTACCCCCGACACGGTTTCGCCGTCGATCTGGGTTTCCACCACGGACCGGCTGTAAAACGGCGCGTCCAGCAGGGCCATGGTTTGGCGCGGCGTCGCCCCGGTATCGCAGCGGGTATCGCGGGCAATGGCCCATTTCGTGCGGCCAAGTGGGGTCAGCGGAGGGGGTGTGATCTGGGTCGCCTTGCCATCCGCCGAAATATCCAGACCCAGCGCCAGCGTCGATCCATCGGCGCGGATGCCGTCGTAAAAGCAGGTCGTACCGCCATGCGCACGGGGATAGCGGCCCCATGTCCAGCGTTTGAAATCGGCCTCCAGCGCCGCCGTGCCGAAATTGGCGTCGAAATAACCGTGACCCTGCCAGCTGTGGCCCTGGGTCATGTCAACCTCGATATGGGCCGAGGGGGCAAAGGGTCGCCAGATGTGGCTGGCGGTCGGGGTCAGCATCGCCTCAACCTCGGTCACGGCGGTGGGGGTCAGGCGGATCTGGCCACGCACGCGGGACACGAGGGGGAGCGAGGACACCTCATCAATGTCGATGACCAGGGTGCCGCCGACCCAGGCCATTCGGCTGGGTCCGACTTGCAAGGCGTCCCGGCTTTGGCGCAGGGCAGAACGGCCGCGGTCCGTCATTGTGAACCGTCCGCCGGGGCCGTAGGTCACGACGTTGATGCAGCAATGGTTGGCCGGGTCGCGACGGCCTGACCACGCATACCACGGCGAAAACACCGAACCGATAAATCCGATCACCGAGACAGCACGCGTCCCGTCAGCCGAGACACCATCGACATACCACCACGCATACCCGTCCGGGGCCACCGTGACGCCAAAGTCAGGTCGTTCAGTATCGCCTCTGCCGCGTGCTTGCCGGACAAGGTCGCCATCGGCACCCCCGCCCCCGGGTGCGCCCCGCCCCCCGCCAGATACAGGCCCGGCAGTTGGGTGCGCGGACCGGGGCGTTGAAAACTGGCCATCTGACCATGCGGACTGCGCCCGTAAATCGCGCCCTGCGACCCCGGATACAGGTTGGCAAAGCCCTGCGGCGTCATCAGGGCCGGGTCGGGCGGGTCGCTGTCGAAGGTCAGGCCAAAGCGGGCCAGTTGCGGAAAGGTCTTGGCGCGGCATTGGGCGGCCTCGGTTTGGGAATGGGTTGTCTTGGCGGGAGCGTTCATGATGATTTCAAAACGTTCGGGGCCGGATGGGGCCCCCTGTTTACGGTCTTGGGCGCAGATATACAGCGTCGCCTCTTCGGGCATTGCACCCTTGGCAATGGCACCAAACTCGCGTGCGGGATCACTGTTGAAAAAGACGTTGTGATGCACAAGGTCAAACGGCGCAGGTGTTGCGGCAAAGGACCAGACCCATGCCGACAGGCTGCGCGGGTGGGCGGCACTGGGCGGCAGGGCCAGTTGGGCGGCGTTGCCCAAAAGGCCCGAAATCAGCGCGGCAGGGTCGCCGTTGAACACGACCGCATCGGCTGGAATGGCGCGGCCATCAGTCAGGACCACCTCGGCCACACGGCCTGACTTGCGGGTGATCTGAACTGCCGCGACGCCAAAACGCTGGGCGACCCCCAACCGCCCCGCCAGTTCTGACAGGGCATGTGCCAGATTGTGCATGCCGCCTTGCACGGCCCAGACGCCCCGCGCCTCGGCCTGCCAGATCAGGGCCAGAACGGCAGGCGACAGGTCGGGGTGGCCGCCGACATAGGTGGCATAACGGCCAAACAGCTGGCGCAGGCGGGGGTCGGTAAAGCTGCGGGCAAGGTGGTCCGACAGGCTGCGGTTTGGCAAAAGGGCGGACCAGATGCCAGGCCTGCGCAGGGTGTTCAGCGCGATGACCGGCAGGTTGGGGCGCGAGGACCGCATCATGGGCCCATCAAAGGCCGCGTAAAGCTGGGCCGATTGGCGGTTGAAACGGCGAAACTCGGCTTCCGCCTGCGGTCCGGCAAAGGTGGCAATTGCGGCAGCGCTGGCATCCGGGTCGGTGAACAGGTCCAGCCGGCTGCCATCCAGCCACCAGTGCCGCACCAACAGCGGTTGCGGCAGCAGGTTAAGATGATCGTCCAGCCGTTCACCCGCAAGGGCGAACAGGTCGTCGAACACATGGCGCATCGTCAAAACAGTAGGGCCAGCATCCACCGGACCCGCGACCGAAGGGACGGTACGCATCTTGCCGCCCGGTTGGGCCGCGGCATCGACCAGCGTCACGCTCAGCCCTGCGGCCGCCAGACGGATGGCGGCAGACATACCGCCCATGCCCGCACCAATGACCACAATCTTTTGCACATGTCCCCCCATGCGTGATTGTTGACTCGCGTTGGGAAACTGTCCAGTATGATTTACAGAAATGTGTCAAAAAAAATTGACACTTGCAGCGGGACCCACTGGCCCCCGCTGCGATGCAGGAGCGGTCGCATGTCCATAAATGAACGGCTTGATCAGGCCACGTCGGCGGTTTTGCGGCGGGCGATGGGGGGTGGTGACGCCCCGGCCAAGCTGGCGCAGGCGCTGCATTATGCCGTAACACCGGGTGGCGCCCGGATCAGGCCAACCATTTTGCTGAGCGTGGCCAAAGCCTGTGGCGATGATCGGCCCGCCTTGTCGGATGCGGCGGCGGTGGCGTTGGAGCTGATCCATTGCGCCAGCCTGGTGCACGACGACCTGCCCTGTTTTGACAACGCCGATCAGCGGCGCGGCAAGGCGACCGTGCACTGCGCCTTTTCTGAACCCTTGGCCGTGCTGACGGGTGACAGCCTGATCGTGCTGGCGTTTGACGTTTTGGCCGAGGCGGCGGGACCTGATGCCGACCGCGCCCTGCGGATGATCCGCGTCTTGTCGCACCGCACCGGCATGCCGGGCGGCATTTGCGCCGGGCAGGGCTGGGAAAGCGAGGCGCAGATCAACCTGTCGGCCTATCACCGCGCCAAAACGGGTGCGCTGTTCATTGCCGCCACCCAGATGGGCGCGCTGGCGGCAGGGCAGGACCCCGAACCATGGGAAGAATTGGGCGCCCGGATTGGCGAGGCGTTTCAGGTCGCAGACGACCTGCGCGACGCGCTTTATGACGCTGAAACGCTGGGAAAACCGGTGGGTCAGGACGCAACCCATGGCCGTCCGAATGCGGTGGGCGTGATGGGCGTGCAGGGCGCGATCCGACATCTGAAAGATATTCTTGGCGGGGCAATAGCCTCGATCCCTTCATGCCCGGGCGAGGCAAAGCTGGCCGATCTGGTGCGTCACTATGCCGAACGGATGACCCCGGTTGCCCCTGCGCGGGCGCAGGCAGCGCGGTAAAATGGTCAGTTTGCCGGCTGTAACGGATGCGGGGCTGGGCTGGCTGGTGCGGCTGGCCGGATCGCGACGGTTTCAGGTCTGGGCTGCACGGATGCCAATTCTGCGCCGGATTGCGCGGGCCGAGGGGGCGGCGGTGTTTGACATCGTGGCAGGCTTTGTCAACGCGCAGGTCCTGATGGCACTGGTGGAACTGCGGGTGCTGCATCTGGTGCAGGACGGCGCAAAATCTGCCGCCCAGATGGCGGTTTTGTGCGTTGTGCCACCCGAACGGATGCAGGTCTTGCTGCAGGCGGGGGCGGGTTTGGGCCTGTTGCGGCGCCAACGTGACGGGCGGTTTGCGTTGGCCCTGCGCGGGGCATCGGTGCTGGCTGTGCCGGGGTTGCAGGCGATGGTTCTGCATCACCGTGCCCTTTATGATGATCTGGCTGATCCGGTCTCTTTTCTACGGGGCGGCGACGACACGCGGTTGGCGCGGTTTTGGCCCTATGTCTTTGGCGCCGCAGGGGCGGTGGACCCGTCGGTCACTGCGACCTATTCCGACCTGATGGCCGAAAGTCAGGTTCTGGTGGCCGAGGACACCTTGGCTATGGTGTCGCTGTCAGGTGTCAGGCGGTTGATGGATGTGGGTGGTGGCACCGGAGCCTTTTTGGCGGCGGTGGGCGCGGCTTATCCGGTGGTGCAGCTGGCCCTGTTCGACCTGCCAGTGGTGTTGGGTGGCGCGGGTCAACGATTGGCGCGGTCGGGCCTGTCGGGCCGGGTTACGCTGCATCCCGGCAGTTTCCGCGACGACCCGCTGCCGCAGGGGGCCGACGCGATCAGCCTGGTGCGGGTGCTGTACGACCATGACGATTCGACGGTCGCGCGCCTGCTGGCCAATGCCCATGCTGCATTGCCCCCGGGTGGGCGGCTGATCATATCCGAACCAATGTCAGGCGGGGCGACTCCTGACCGCACAACCGATGTGTACTTTGCAGTTTACACTATGGCCATGCAAACCGGGCGGACACGTTCGGCACAAGAGATTGGCAGCCTTTTGCAGGCCGCAGGGTTCGTAAACATCAGTAATAAAACAGGATTTCGGCCCTTTGTCACCTCGGTGATCACAGCGGTCCGGGCCTGAACGCAAACAGATATTTTCAAAAGTGTCTATTTAGTTTGACAGTTTGATCTGTAAGTCTAGAATGACACAAGGACGTGAGCCGGGGCATGGATTCTGCCAAGAACCAAAGCACCGCCGCGCAGGGAGCGACTGTGAAAACCAATGCCGTCATCTTGTCAGGGCCAAAGAACCTGAAGCTGGGCCAGCTGTCGTTGGCCGCACCCGGGCCTGCGGATGTCGTGGTGCAGGTGGCCCATTCCGGCATTTCGACGGGCACGGAAAAGCTGTTCTGGTCCGGCACGATGCCACCCTTTCCCGGCATGGGATACCCCTTGGTCCCCGGCTACGAGGCGGCGGGTGAAGTGGTCGAGGCTGGCCCCGAGTCAGGCTTTTGCGTTGGCGATCATGTCTTTGTGCCCGGCGCGAACTGTTTTGAGGCGACCGAATCGGGCCCGGTGCGCGGCCTGTTTGGGGCGGCGTCGCAGATGTTGGTCACCGCAGGGACGCGGGTGACGCGGATCGACCGGGGTCTGGGGGCCGAGGGTGCCTTGCTGGCGCTGGCCGCGACGGCGCGTCATGCGCTGGCCGGGTTTGACCGTGCCCTGCCCGATCTGATTGTGGGGCATGGTGTTTTGGGCCGTTTGCTGGCGCGGTTGACCGTGGCGGCCGGGGCGCCTGCGCCAACCGTTTGGGAAACCAACCCGGCACGGCATGGCGGGGCTGTGGGCTATGACGTTGTCCAGCCTGACGCCGACCCGCGCCGTGACTATGCCGCCATCTATGACGCATCCGGTGCGCCGGACCTGCTGAACAGCCTGATCGGCCGCATCCGCAAGGGCGGCGAGGTTGTGTTGGCCGGGTTCTATACTGCGCCCATTTCTTTTGCCTTTCCGCCCGCCTTCATGAAGGAGGCGCGGTTTCGCATCGCGGCGGAATGGGCCGCCGAGGATATGGTCGCCACTCGGCAACTGGTTGAATCTGGTGCGCTTTCCTTGGGAGGTCTGGTCACCCATACCCGTCCCGCCCAGGACGCAACCGCGGCGTATGAGACTGCGTTCACCGACCCTGACTGCCTTAAAATGATCCTGGACTGGAAGGCTTGCGCATGACGCTCGATATCCCCAACCTCAAAGATTTCGATGCCCGCTTGCGCGAAGAGGCGCATGAAGAACCCACGTTGGAGGTGCCGCAAGGCCCGCCAACCAAGAAAACCCAGATCATCGCGATCTATGGCAAGGGCGGGATTGGCAAGTCGTTCACGCTGGCCAACCTGTCCCACATGATGGCCGAAATGGGCAAGCGCGTGCTGCTGATCGGCTGCGACCCCAAGTCGGACACGACCAGCCTGCTGTTTGGCGGCAAGGCGTGCCCGACCATCATCGAAACCTCGTCCGCCAAGAAACTGGCGGGGGAAGAGGTCAAGATCGGTGACGTCTGTTTCAAGCGCGGCGGTGTGTTCGCGATGGAACTGGGCGGGCCCGAGGTTGGGCGCGGCTGTGGGGGGCGCGGCATCATCCACGGGTTCGAACTGTTGGAAAAGCTGGGGTTCCATGACTGGGACTTTGACTATGTCCTCTTGGACTTTCTGGGCGATGTGGTTTGCGGCGGCTTTGGTCTGCCGATTGCCCGTGATATGGCGCAAAAGGTCATTCTGGTGGCCTCTAACGACCTGCAAAGCCTGTATGTGGCCAACAACGTCTGCTCTGCAGTCGAGTATTTCCGCAGGTTGGGTGGCAATGTCGGCATCGCGGGCCTGGTGATCAACAAGGATGACGGCACGGGCGAGGCGGCAGCATTCGCCGCCGAGGTCAAGATCCCGGTTCTGGCCGCCATTCCGCAGGACGACGATCTGCGCCGGAAATCGGCGAATTATCAGATTGTTGGCAGCTATGACAGCCAGTGGGGCCCGATGTTCGCCGCCCTGGCCGAGGCGGTCGACATCGCCCCCCCCGTGCGCCCGGTGCCGCTGACGCAGGACGGATTGCTGAACCTGTTCAGCGCCGAAACCACCGGCAAGGATTTCGTCCTGACCCCCGCCACGGACGCCGACATGCGCGGCAAGAACGCCGTCCTGAAAAAGTCGTTGGAAGTGGTTTATGACAATGTGTGACCGCCGTTCGGGCATGGTGGTGCCCAAATGACCGAAACCGCCTATGACAGCGCCGATCTGGCCCCGCTGACCCAACTGGCGCAGGCGGATGATCTGCCCGCGCCGCAGGGTGCAGAACCGGTCGACGGTCTTGGCTGTCATGCCGGGGCGGCGACAATGGAGGCGGCCGCACGGGCCGCCGGCAATTCGGAACTGCTGGACCAATATGCCCGCGACTATCCGCAAGGGCCGCATGACAAGCCGCAAAGCATGTGTCCCGCCTTTGGGTCGCTGCGCGTGGGTCTGCGGATGCGGCGGGTGGCGACGGTGCTGTCAGGGTCGGCCTGCTGTGTTTACGGGCTGACATTCGTGTCGCATTTTTATGGGGCGCGCCGGTCGGTCGGCTATGTGCCGTTCAACTCGGAATCGTTGGTGACCGGCAAGCTGTTCGAGGATATCCGCGACGCGGTGCATGAACTGGCCGACCCGGACCGCTATGATGCGGTTGTGGTCACCAACCTGTGTGTGCCCACCGCCAGCGGCGTGCCGCTGAAACTGTTGCCCAGCGAAATCAATGGGGTGCGGATTGTCGGCATTGATGTGCCCGGCTTTGGCATCCCCACCCATGCCGAGGCCAAGGATGTTCTGGCTGGAGCCATGTTGAAATACGCAAAGGCCGAGATCGAGGCGGGTCCCGTGCAGGCCCCCGCTGCGGGCCGGTCTGACCGCCCGACCGTTGCCCTGCTGGGCGAGATGTTTCCGGCTGATCCCATGATGTTGGGCGCTATGCTGGGGCCTATGGGTCTGGCCGCCGGTCCCGTGGTGCCATGCCGTGAGTGGCGCGAGTTGTACGCCGCCCTGGACTGCGATGTCGTGGCCGCAATCCACCCGTTTTATACCGCCGCCGTGCGCGAGTTTCAGACCGCTGGCCGCAAGGTCGTAGGGTCCGCCCCCGTCGGTCATGATGGCACCGCCGCATGGCTGGCCGCGATTGGCGACGCCTATAACGTCGACCCTGCCCGGATTGCGGCGGCGCAGAATGCGTTTCTGCCTGCGATCAAGGCTGCGCTGGCCGCCAACCCGATCAAAGGAACGATCACGCTGTCGGGCTATGAGGGGTCCGAACTGCTGGTCGCCCGTCTGCTGATCGAAAGCGGGGCGAACGTGCCCTATGTTGGCACCGCCTGTCCGAAAACCCCGTGGTCAGCCCCCGATCTGGAGTGGCTGGAGGCGCGTGGCGTCAAGGTCAAGTTCCGCGCCAGCCTCGAGGATGACGCCTCGGCCATGATGGCCATTCGGCCCGATTTGGCTGTTGGGACCACGCCCTTTGTGCAAAAGGCCAAGGAACTGGCGATACCGGCGCTGTATTTCACCAACCTGATTTCGGCGCGTCCCCTGATGGGGCCGGCGGGGGCGGGGTCCTTGGGTCAGGTGGTCAACGCCGCGATTGCCGGTCGTGGGCGGATGGAGACGATGAAAGCCTTTTTTGAAGGTGTCGGCACTGGTGATACCGCTGGTATCTGGGAAGGCGCGCCCAATCTGCGCCCAGATTTCCGCGCCTTGCATCAAAAGAAGCTGGACAAGGCCGCCCGCGCCGCCAAGGCGGAGGAAATGATCTGATGGGCCATGATTTTTCTGCGAAAAATCGCGTGTCGGAGGATTGGCAATGCTGATCCAGGATCATGATCGGGCTGGCGGGTACTGGGGCGCTGTCTATGCGTTTTGTGCCGTCAAGGGGTTGCAGGTGGTTATCGACGGTCCGGTGGGCTGTGAAAACCTGCCGGTGACATCGGTGCTGCATTACACCGACGCCTTGCCGCCACATGAGTTGCCCATTGTGGTGACGGGCTTGGGCGAGGAAGAACTGGGCCGTGACGGGACCGAGGGGGCCATGCGCCGTGCATGGAAAACGCTGGACCCAGCGCTGCCTGCGGTGGTGGTGACCGGGTCGATTGCCGAGATGATCGGCGGTGGCGTCACGCCGATGGGCACCAATATCCAACGTTTCCTGCCCCGCACGATTGACGAGGATCAGTGGCAGACTGCTGACCGCGCGATGACGTGGATCTTTACCGAGTTTGGCATGACCAAAGGTCGTATGCCGCCTGAAACAGACCGCTCAGAGGGGGCCAAGCCCCGCGTCAACCTGCTGGGTCCGATGTACGGTGTGTTCAACATGGCCTCTGACCTGCACGAGTTGCGTCGTCTGGTTGAAGGCATCGGCGCCGAGGTCAACATGGTCATGCCGCTGGGTGCCCATGTCGCCGAGATGCGCAATCTCGTAAACGCCGACGCCAATGTGGTCATGTACCGCGAGTTCGGCCGGGGCCTGGCCGAGGTGCTGGGCAAGCCCTATCTTCAGGCGCCTATCGGTGTGGACAGCACAACCAAGTTCCTGCGCAAGCTGGGCGAAATGCTGGGTCTGGACCCAGAGCCGTTTATCGAGCGTGAAAAGCATTCGACGCTGAAACCGGTGTGGGACCTGTGGCGGTCGGTGACGCAGGATTTCTTTGCAACGGCCAGCTTTGCCATCGTGGCAAGCGAGACCTATGCCCGCGGTATCCGCAACTACCTGGAATCTGATCTTGGCTTGCCATGCGCCTTTGCCGTGGCGCGTGAGCCGGGGAAAAAGACCAATAACGAGGGCGTGCGCGCGCTGTTGAAACAGCATCGCCCGCTGGTTGTGATGGGGTCGATCAATGAGAAGATGTATCTGGCAGAGATGAAGGGCGGTTTTGGCCCGGCTCCAACGTTCATCGCCGCGTCGTTTCCGGGTGCTGCGATCCGCCGCGCCACGGGCACGCCCGCCATGGGATACGCAGGCGCTGTCTGGATCTTGCAAGAGGTGTGCAACAGCCTGTTTGACGCGCTGTTCCACATACTGCCGCTGGGCACCGAAATGGACAGCGCTGCGGCAACCCCGACGACACTGCGCCGCGATTTCCCGTGGGATGTCGATGCGCAGGCGGCACTTGACCGCATTGTGAACACTCACCCGATCCTGACCCGGATCAGCGCCGCGCGCAGTCTGCGCGATGCCGCTGAGAAGGCGGCACTTGATGCCGGGGCTGAACGGGTGGTCCGCGAAACCGTGGAGGCTTTGCCGGGGGCAAGCTTTTCACAAACCGAGGGAGGAAGACCATGAGCTTTTCCGCAGCAAACGGCGGCATGCACCATTCCCGCCGCAAGGACGGGGTGGAGTACAGCCTGTATTTCGCACTGATCGTCGTGCTGGCTGTCGTGCCGCATGTGATCGGCTGGCTGTTCCAGACCGTTCGCTATGGCCGTCTGCCCCGTCTGGGGCCGGTGGGCCGCGCGATCAAGGATGCAACGGCGGTGACGCCCATGATTTTCCGCGGCTAGGGCAACGCCCGACACCGCACACAGCATTCGCACCCCCGGAAACGGGGGGGCGAAACATCGGAGGGGCATTCCGCCCACCGTGGCCCGGCCGCAGGGAATGCGGCGTCAGTCCGACTATCCGGAGGGTACTATGGCTGATAAATCCGACCTGTCTTTCACAGGTCTTACAGACCAGCAGGCGCAAGAACTGCACTCGGTCTACATGAGCGGGCTTTGGTTGTTCACGACCATCGCCGTTGTCGCGCATGTGGCCGTGTACATCTGGCGTCCGTGGTTCTGAGGGGGAAATAGAGATGAGCAAGTTCTACAAGATCTGGCTGATTTTCGATCCGCGTCGCGTTTTCGTGGCGCAGGGGGTTTTCCTCTTTTTGCTGGCAGCGATGATTCACCTCGTCCTGCTGTCAAGCCCTGCCTACAACTGGTTCGACATCGCATCCGCCAAATATAACTATGTGGCTGCCCCGACCGAGTAAGTGACAACATTGGTGCGGGCGGCCACGGCTGCCCGCTCCAAACCGCACCGACATTCACATGACCATCCGACGGCCCCATCTGCGCGCATATCCGCGCTGGTCGGGGTGACCGTCCAATCGCGGAGAGGGAAGCATGGCACTGCTCAGCTTCGAACGAAAATACCGCGTGCCCGGCGGCACGCTGATCGGCGGGAACTTGTTCGACTTTTGGGTCGGTCCGTTTTACGTCGGCTTCTTTGGGGTCACGACCTTCTTCTTCGCGGCCCTTGGAACACTTTTGATTTTTTACGGGGCGGCCATGGGGCCGACCTGGAACCCGTGGCTGATCTCGATCGACCCTCCGGCCATTGAATATGGTCTTGGCATCGCGCCAATGCTCAAGGGTGGGTTGTGGCAGATCATCACGGTTTGCGCGACCGGTGCCTTTATCAGCTGGGCCCTGCGCGAGGTCGAGATTTGCCGCAAACTGGGCATAGGGCTGCATGTTCCTGCGGCCTTTGGCGTGGCAATATTTGCTTATCTGACGCTGGTGGTGTTCCGCCCGATGCTGATGGGCGCATGGGGCTATGCCTTTCCTTATGGCATCTTCAGCCACCTCGATTGGGTCAGCAACACCGGCTACCAATATGGCAACTTTCACTACAACCCGGCGCATATGGTCGCCGTCACGTTCTTTTTCACCACCACGCTGGCCCTGTCCTTGCATGGCGCGCTGATCTTGTCGGCGGCCAACCCGCCCAAGGGTGCGGAGATGAAAACGCCAGATCACGAAGACACCTTTTTCCGGGATCTGATCGGCTATTCGGTCGGCACCTTGGGCATCCACCGTGTCGGCCTGTTGCTGGCGCTGAATGCAGGGTTCTGGAGCGCGATCTGCATCATCATCTCTGGCACCATCTGGTTTGAACAGTGGGTCGATTGGTGGAACTGGTGGCTGGAACTTCCGTTCTGGGTTGATATTCCGGGAGGCGTAAATGGCTGAGTATCAGAACATCTTTACCCAGGTTCAGGTGCAAGCCGCCCCTGAAATGGGCATGGTCGAAGGCGTCGAGGTTGAAAACCGGACAAAATCGGCCAGCTATTCCACGCTGATGGGCTGGATCGGGAATGCGCAGTTGGGGCCGATCTATCTGGGCACCTTTGGCGTGATCTCGCTGGCGACCGGGGCGATCTGGTTCATGATCATCGGTGTCCATTTCTGGGGCATCGCGGGGTATAACCCGGCCGTGTTCATGCGCGATCTGTTCTGGATGGCGTTAGAGCCGCCTGCCCCTGAATGGGGTCTGCGGTTCCCGCCGATGGCCGAGGGCGGGTTGTTCTTGGTGGCGGGGTTCTTTTTCCTGATCTCGCTGTCGACATGGTGGATGCGCACCTATCTGCGCGCCGAGGCTTTGGGCATCGGCAAGCATGTGGCTTGGGCCTTTGCGGCGGCGATCTGGCTGGTTCTGGTGCTGGGTCTGATCCGCCCGGTTCTGATGGGGTCATGGTCCGAGGCAGTGCCATACGGCATATTCCCGCATCTGGACTGGACCAACCTGTTCAGTCTGACCTATGGCAACCTGTTCTATAACCCCTTCCACGCGCTGAGCATCGTGTTCCTGTACGGGTCCGCCCTGCTGTTCGCCATGCACGGCGCCACCATCTTGTCGGTGACCCGTCTGGGTGGTGACCGCGAGTTGGAGCAAATCGTCGATCGTGGCACGGCCTCGGAGCGGGCGGCGCTGTTCTGGCGCTGGACCATGGGGTTCAACGCCACGATGGAGGGGATTCACCGCTGGGCATGGTGGTTTGCCGTGCTGGTTCCGATCACGGGCGGCATAGGCATCCTGCTGACCGGGACGGTCGTGGATAACTGGTATGTTTGGGCACAGGACCATGGCTATGCCCCGCTTGACTGACCACACGCGCTTGACGGACCCGACGCGCTTGGCTGACCCCACGCGCTTGACTGACACCGACGGATCGCTGGAAAGGATGGATCATGTCTGACGAACACCTATTCGGAGACGAAAGCCCGGTTGTCCGCATGCGGGTATGGGCCTTGGGGCAAATGGTTTGGGGCGCGTTCCTTGCCGGTGCCGGCGTCGCGATTGTTGGTGGTATCCTGTTTGCGGTCTGGGCCGTGGGACAGATGCTGCCCGAGGAAAGCAAGCAGGCCCCCGCACCTTACAGCGCGTTGGAAATCAGCCAACCCGCGCAGGGCCTTGCCTGATGAGACACCAGACCGGGCGGCATCTGTTCCGCCCGGCCTGCAACAAAGTTCGGGCCATTCGCCGGCCCGGGCCTGGGCACTTCCACAGCCCGGTTCCCTTCCTGCTGGCAACAGGGAACTGGTGCCAGGTGTAACGCACCCGGCACCTTCTTTTTTCGCCGGCACCCTCCGTTCGAAAGGGCAGTCCCATGCGTCCTGAAACCCCCCTGCTTGATGCCGTCCACGGCCCGGCCGATCTGCGTGGCCTGTCTGACGCCGATCTGACCCGGTTGGCGCATGAGGTGCGTGCCGAGGTGATTTCGGTGGTGTCCGAAACCGGTGGGCACCTTGGGTCGTCGCTGGGCGTGGTTGAATTGACCATCGCCATCCACGCTGTTTTCAACACGCCAACAGACAAACTGATCTGGGATGTGGGCCACCAATGCTATCCGCACAAGATTTTGACCGAACGCCGTGCACAGATGCGCAGCTTGCGGCAGGGCGGCGGGTTATCTGGGTTCACCAAGCGCAGTGAAAGCCAATATGACCCCTTTGGCGCGGCGCACAGTTCGACCAGCATTTCGGCGGCGCTGGGGTTCACAGTGGGCCGCGACATGGGCCAGCCGACAGGTGACGCGATTGCCGTAATCGGGGACGGCGCCATCACCGCCGGCATGGCCTATGAGGCGATGAATGCGGCGGGCCATCTGGGCAAACGGTTGTTCGTCATCCTGAACGACAATGACATGAGCATCGCACCCCCGGTTGGCGCGCTGAACAAATACCTCAACACTCTGTCGGGCCAGGCCCCCTTTGCCACCCTGCGCGGTTTGGCCGAAGGGTTCGAGGCCGCCTTGCCCGGCCCGTTGCGTGACAGCGCCCGCCGCGCCCGTGCGCTGGTCACTGGTATGCCCGGCGGTGGGACATTGTTCGAGGAACTGGGCTTTACCTATATCGGCCCGATCGATGGCCATGACATGCCACAACTGCTGGCCACGCTGCGCGCGGCCAAAACGCGTGCCACCGGACCAGTGTTGATCCATGCCGTGACGGTCAAGGGTAAGGGCTATGCCCCCGCCGAAACCAGCGCTGACAAATACCACGGGGTGGCCAAGTTTGATGTCGTGTCGGGTGCGCAGGCCAAATCCAAATCCAACGCCCCGGCCTATACCTCGGTCTTTGGTCACGCCCTGACGGACGAGGCGGCGCGGGATGGCCGCATCGTGGCCGTGACGGCGGCGATGCCGTCGGGGACCGGTCTGGACATCATGGCCAACCGCTTTCCGGCGCGGGTGTTTGACGTGGGCATCGCCGAACAGCATGGCGTGACTTTTGCGGCTGGCATGGCGGCGGCGGGGCTGAAACCCTTTGTGGCAATCTATTCGACGTTTTTGCAGCGTGGCTATGACCAGATCGTGCATGACGTGGCATTGCAGGGCCTGCCGGTGCGGTTTGCGATAGACCGGGCCGGGCTGGTCGGGGCCGATGGGGCAACCCATGCCGGGGCGTTTGATGTGGGCTTTTTGGCCAACCTGCCCGGCTTTGTGGTGATGGCTGCGGGTGACGAGGCAGAGCTGATGCATATGGTCGCCACCGCCGCCGCCTATGACGCGGGTCCAATCTCGTTCCGCTATCCGCGGGGCGAGGGGTCTGGCGTGCAGATGCCGGATCGCGGGCACGTGTTGGAAATTGGCCGGGGCCGTGTGCTGCGTGAGGGGACGGATGTGGCGCTGCTGTCGTTCGGCGCACATTTGCCCGAATGTCTGCTGGCGGCCGAGGCTTTGGCGGCCCAAGGCGTTTCCGTGACGGTGGCCGATGCCCGCTTTGCCAAACCGCTGGATACCGGCCTGATTGACCAACTGGCCCGTCATCATGCCACCGTTATCACCGTTGAACAGGGCGCCGCAGGCGGTTTTGGGGCGCAGGTTTTGCAGTATCTGTCCAATGCGGGCGGTCTGGACCACGGGCTACGCCTGCGTACGATGACGCTGCCTGACCGGTTTATCGAACAGGCCAGCCCTGCGGCGATGTATGCAGACGCCGGTTTGACGGTGGCGGATATCGTGCGGGTCGTGGTCGGCATTGTCCCGGCCCGCAGCGCGGCACGGCGGGCCTGAACGGGCCCGCCGATACCGCAAAACAGACAGCACACCAAAAACAACAGGGCCCCCGATGATACGGGGGCCCTGTGTCATTCAATGCAGTCGTGTCAGATTACGGGGCCGGGGCCGGGGCCGCAACGGGTGCCGGGCTGAACTGCGACAGATAGGCGTACAGGTCTGCGGCCGTCTCTTCGCTCTTGACCTTGTAGGCCATCTTGGACTTGGCGCCCTTGTCGGCCAAGGTTTCCTTCAGGAATGCTGTCGGATCCTGAACATAGGCAACAAAGGCTACTTCGTCCCAGACAAGACCGGTTGCCCCAACCGCCTTGATCGATTCGCCGTACTTGAACCCCTCAAGGCTGCCAATGGTGCGACCAAAAACGCCGTACAGGTTCGGGCCGACCTTGGCCCCTTTGCCGGCCAGCACTTCGCCCGCGTCATCGACGACGGCGTGGCAGGTCTGGCACTGTTTGAAGGCCGCTTCGCCCTTGACGGCATCGCCCACGGCAAACGCCGGTGCGGCGCTGGCTGCAAGGATTGCAAGGGCAGCTAGGTAGTGTTTCATGGAATTCTCCTTTTAGACGTTTATTGTATACCATCGCGTGCCGTGGATAGATCACATTGCAGTGTCACGCGACTGCATGAGAGATAGCGCAGCGTTGCCACAATGCCGCCAGTGCCGTTGCCAAATGGTCAATATCGGCATCAGAATGAAAGGGGGACGGCGTGATGCGCAAACGTTCGGTGCCCTTGGCGACGGTGGGATAGTTGATCGGCTGTACATAAATGCCCCAGTCGTTCATCAGAATGTCGCTGATCATGCGGCACTTGACCGGATCGCCGATCATCACGGGGATGATGTGGCTGTCATTGGCCAGATGCGGGATGCCCAGACGGTCCAGACGGGCGCGCAGTTTGGCGACCTGCTGTTGCTGGCGGTCGCGTTCAACCTGACTGGTTTTCAGATGGCGGATCGAGGCCGTCGCCGCAGCCGCCACCGCAGGCGGCAAGGCGGTGGTAAAAATGAACCCGCTGGCAAAGCTGCGGATGAAATCACATAGCGGGGCCGACCCGGTGATATAGCCGCCGACGACGCCAAAGGCCTTGCCCAGCGTCCCCTCGATCAGATCGATCTGGTCGGCCAACCCTTCCCGTTCCGACACACCACCGCCACGTGGGCCATACATGCCGACGGCATGAACTTCGTCGATATAGGTCAGGGCGCCATGGGCCTTGGCAACCTGAACAATCTCTTTAATCGGGGCAATGTCGCCATCCATCGAATAGACGCTTTCAAAGGCCACAATCTTGGGGCGGTCGCCCACTGCCTTCAGCTTGCGGTCCAGATCGCGCCAATCGTTGTGTTTCCAGATCACCTTGTCAGCGCGGCTGTGGCGGACCCCTTCGATCATGCTGGCATGGTTGCCCGCATCCGACAGGATCACCACTTCGGGGATCCGGCTGCCCAATGTGGACAGCGCCGCCCAGTTCGACACATAGCCGCTGGTGAACAGCAGTGCCGCGTCCTTGCCATGCAGATCGGCCAGCTCGGCCTCCAGCAACAAGTGGTTGTGGTTGGTGCCCGAAATGTTGCGCGTGCCGCCTGATCCGGTGCCACAAGCCTGCACACAATCGACCATCGCCTGCACCACATCGGGATGCTGACCCATCCCAAGGTAGTCATTGCTGCACCAGACCGTGATCTCGGTTACCTCGCCGTCCTTGTGGTTGGACGCCCGAGGAAAGTCGCCACGCTTGCGCTCGATTTCGGCAAAGGTGCGATAGTTGCCTTCGGCCTTGAGGGTATCAATCTGGCTGCGGAAGATGTGGTCAAAGTCCATTGGCGTCCTCGAGATGGTCTTTTTGCGATTTCAGGTTCAGGTCTTTGTGCGCCGGCATCATCCAGCGCCACAGTTTTTCATCAGGCAGCGGCAGCACCATGAACCAATGCTCCAACAGCGCCAGCAGGGCCAGACAGGTCAGCAAGGCATAGCCCACCGACAGGGTCGGGTTGGCGTTCAGCACGCGTTCAAAGAGCAGAGCCGACAGAATGGTCAGGGCTGATACCGACAGCGGAAAAAAGGCTGTGACCGGCCCCTGGCGGAAATGGCTGGCCAAATGGGCCAAGGGGCGGGGCAGAAACTGGATGTTGATGCGCGGCACGCCCAGAAACAGGTTCAACTTGGCCGAGATGCGGGCCACGAACAGCAGGGCAAACGTGCCAAAGGCAAACGGGTTCGCAGCCTGCACCGACACAGCGCCAAGGCCGATCAGCGTAACCACCAGCGCCGCCTCATGCCACGCAATGGTGCCAACCGCGCGCCAGAATCGGTCTGCGGTCGATGTGCGGGGTGGGCATACAGTCCGGTTTGGCCCGGTAATCACACCCGACAAAAAGGCCAGTTCGATCCAAGCCCACAACGCCAGCGCCGCCAGAAAGGCCGTGTAAATCCCTTGGGGCGACAGGTCAGACAGCGACACCTGCGCCGCCGCCACCCCAATCACCAGCAAGGGCAGGCCAAGGATCACCGAATTGCGGTGATCCAGTGCTGCGCCATTATCGGCCACCCGCACCCGCCACAGGATGACGCCGGTGGAAAACCACCACAAGAACAGCGTCACCCCTGCCGCGATCCACGGGTTGTCGGTCATGACCGCCCCGCTGTGCTGAGTGGTTCGGGTGTCAATAGACCGGCTCCAACCGCACATTTTCCGGCGGCACGCTTTTGATGACCGGGATCGTGTACAGCGCGACAAAGGCCATCGCGGCCTTGGCGGCGCCCAGCTTGTGGGTGACCCAACCACCGACGCCGCCTGCCCGTTTTGCCCGGTCCATTTGGCCAAAGGCATCGCGCATCCGGCGCAGGTTGAGCATCCAGCGCGCGTGGTCGATGTTCAGTTCGAACGGGAACACCTGACGCGCGATGGTCGAGGTTTTGCGGAACACCTCTTGGTCGTACCATTCAATATCAACGCCCAGCGCCTTGTGAAATTCGGGGCGGGCGTGATCGCGGACATACATGGTGGAATAGACCGCGGTCAGAAAGAACCGGATCCACAGCTTGTTGGCAAATGTGGTGGTCAGTTTGGGATCGGTGCGCATCAGCAGGGCAAACGCCTCGCCATGGCTGAACTCATCATTGCACCATTCGCGGAACCATTTGAAAATCGGGTGGAACCGCTGTTCGGGATGCGCCTCCAGGTGGCGAAAGATGGTGATATAGCGGGCATAACCGATCTTTTCGGACAGATAAGTGGCGTAATAGATGAACTTGGGCCGGAAATAGGTGTATTTCTTGGCCCTGGTCAAAAAGCCCAGGTTCACGGCCACCCCCGCCTCACGCAGGGCGTCGTTGATGAAACCGGCATGGCGCGCCTCGTCACGGGCCATGTAGTTGAACAATTCGCAGATGTCCGGATTGTTGCCGCGCCGCTTCATCTCCTTGTACAGCACACAGCCCGAAAACTCGGCCGTGCAGGACGACACCAGAAAATCGATGAACTCACGCTTCAGCTTGGGCTCCATGCCCTCCCAATCGGCGTCCCATTCGGCGTTCTTCTTGAAATGGCCCTTGTTGGGGTCTGATTTCATCTGGGCGATCAGCTTGTCCCACTCGACCCGCACAGGCGACACGTCGATACGGTCCATCTCGTCAAAATCGGTGGTGTAAAAGCGCGGGTTCAACAGCGTGGTTTCGGTCGCCATCGCGGTCGTGTCGGTGACCGGGGTCGAGGTGTCGATATCCTCGGGGAACAGGTCTTTGGGGTTCGCGTTCACAGCGTCACCTCATCAGAAAAGGAAAACTCGCACAATTCCATGCAACCGAAGTCGCCGGTTGCACGGGTCCATTGCCGTTCCAGCCAACTGGCACGGGTGATAGTGGCCTGGCGATCCTCGACAATCAATTCGCCATAGGCGGCCATGATCGGGGCGCCGTGAACCAGCACTTCGTCACCGGGATAGATGACGGCACCGTTGTTGAAACGAACGTGGGCATGCAGGCTGTCAAAACGATGGCTGACCTCTACAGTACAGGGTACGTCCTCGGCGATTTTACGAAAGATTCCCATGATTTGGTTCCCATTTTTGCTTGTCAGTCTTGTGACATGAGCTGTTCGAACGCAGCCCTGTTGTCGGATCCGAATGCGCCCAGTTCTGCGCTCCATCCGGTGTGGTCATCAACTGCCGTCAGGCGGCCATTTGCGTATTCCACAATACGCAACGGCAGCAATTTATCAACGCCAGCTGTCAGTCTTGCCCGCTCCATCGCGTTTTGAATGACCGTGATGAAACCGCCATGCGGCAGGTCCATCAGGACCGTGCCATCCAGCGCCAGAACGGTCACAGCCTGCGCGCCACCACCCTGCAGGATGATGCTGCGTTCTGCGACGATGTCGGCTGCTTTGGGCACGCCAACATGTTCGCGGCCAGTCAGCGCCGAAAAACTGACCACGACCAGCGTGGCCAGAACCAACGCCAGCATCGCCAGCAACAGCGGCTTGGGGATCATGTCCTTGTTTTCAGAAGGGCGTGTTCGCGTGGTCATGTGCCCCCCCTATTCCGCCGCCGCCATGCCCAGACGCGGTGTGACAAGGGTCACCTGCGGCTGGCTGACACGGGTTTCGGCGGCATCGGCCAGCAGCTTGGCCACTGCGGCGGCATCCGGGATGCAGCGCAGCGCGGGCTGGCTTTTGGCCAGATGCCAAGGACGGACATGCGGCCAGCACACAAGATAGGATATCCGCGCGTCGCCCAGCGTTTCCAGTGCAATCGTTCCGGTTCCGTTGCCTTTGGCGGCAAGGGTTGCATTGCCGATCTGCTTGAACGGCACGTTCAACGTCACGGTCAGCGCCGCACCAATGCGCAGGGCAACCCGCGCAGTTGTGATGGTGTAAATCGTCGCCCGGGCCTGAACCCATGCCAAGCTGTACAAAAGACCCACCGCAACCGCCCCAATCACCATATAGGGCAGCATGACCGCGACAATGCCGGCCAGCGATCCATCTGTGATCACTGCCGCACGCCAGCCCGCCAGCACCACAAAGTACCCGGCAACCCAGGTGATCTTGTACGCATCACGTGCCAGCGCCAGCGCATCCGGGCGGCCCTGCCACAGCAGGGCCTCGCCCACCGGAGGGCGTTCCGGCAGACCCGGAACAGCCTCGGTTGCAAAATCGTCGTGACCGCTCATGGCTGCCACGACAGGGGGCCGGATTGGCGCTTGGCGGCGGCATACATCGTGCCCCCGGCATAATAGGCGCTGATCTTTTCCTCTTCCAGCATGGTCACCTCGGTCATGGATTTGGTCGACGGAACTGCGTCAAACAGATCCGACGACAGCGAATTGATGCGCACGCGGTCTTTCCAGATCTTGGCCATCGGCATGGGGACAAGACGTTTGCTGCCAGAATTGAGCGCTATTTCAAGATAGCGCACCAATTGCTCTGGACCATCCACCCACATGTCGGAAATGCGGCCCACGACCTCATTATCATTGGCCTGCACAGGCATTCCGCGCGGATCACGCCCGGCAGAGACGGCAAAGGCGGTGGCCTGCGCCATTGGCACGATCTTGTTGTGACCATGGCCATCCAGTTCGGGAATGTCGCGGCGCGGTGCCCATGAGGCAGGGCCAACGCCGTCCAGCATCGGGTTGCCCAGCGGGGCATGGGGGAAGCCTTCGGACACGGCAGTCCGACCCAGCGCCACGTCACGCGCCTCGCGCGCGCCATTCGGCTGGGTCACGTCACCCCGGCCATGCGGCAGGATAAAGGTTTTGGATGCAGGCAGCGGAAAGGGACCCTGGTTCGGGGCGGGCTTGCCGTCCTCGGTCTCCAAAGGATAGCCTTCGCGCATGTTTTCGGTCTGCAAATAGTACACCAGCAGTGCGAAAAAGCCCCAGAACAGCCAGATCGCCAGCGAGGCGAGGTCGAAATTGCCAAAGAAGTTTGTGCCCAGCATGTTTTTCCTCCGGGTCAGTTGGGAAAGTCAGCCAGCCCCATGCGGGACTGACTGGCGTTTGATTGTTGCGTGAACAGTTCGATGCGCACCAGCGGGGCCAATGCGATCAAGGTAACAAAAAGAACAACGATTTCGATAAGATAGACGACGCCATAGCCAAAGGCCGGGGCCTGGAACACCTGTCCGAACCCACCGTGCAACGCAAAGGCCCCGATGCTGTCCCGCAGCCCGCCGCCCAGCGCAATCGACAGACCCGCAGCCGTTGCCTGCGCCGCCCCCCATGCGCCAAGCACCAGCCCGCGGCCTGCAACACCCTGTTCAGGCAGCGACATCGCGGCAGTCAAGGTGGCGACCGCAAACAACCCGGCCCCCAGCCCGATGCACCACGCGCCCACATAAAACAGCAGCGCCGATTGCAGCGGGGCCGCAAAGACCACCATCAAAAAGGCCACAACCCCCACCAGCAATCCGCGCGCCGACATGCGGAACATGTCCTGCCCCTTGGTCATCCAGCGCCCGGCCAGCCCGAACCCGATCAAGGCACCCAACGCATTACAGGCCGTCAACCAAGTGGTGGCCGAAACCGACAGGCCCAGAATTTCTGCGCCATAAGGTTCCAAAAGCACGTCTTGCATCTGAAAGCCCATGGTGCCCAGAACCACGACCAACAACAACCGCCCCGCCGAGCCGCCCGCCATCAGATCGCGCCAGCCTTCGTGGAAAATCGGTTTGGTCTCGGCCATCTCTGCCGCGGTCATCGGACGGACCTTTTCCTGTTTCCAAAGCGCGACAAGGTTCAGCACAATGGTCACCACGGCACAGCCCTGCACCACCCGGATCAGCCGGATCGCATCAAAATCGCGCAGCAACAGGCCCAGCACCACCGCCGAAACCGCCATGCCCAGCAGGAACATCACGTACAACAGCGCCACCACCCGTGGCCGGGTTTCGGGCGTCGCGCGGTCCGATGCCAACGCCAGCCCTGCGGTTTGGGTCATGTGCATCCCAACCCCGGTCATCAGAAAGGCCAAGCCCGCCAGCGCCTCACCCGCCCAGGCGGGGCCGCGGATCTGGTCGCCCGACAGCACGATCAGCGCAAATGGCATGATGGCCAGACCGCCCATTTGCCACAGGCTGCCAAACCACAGATAGGGCACCCGCTTCCAGCCGATCCAGCTTTTGTAGGTGTCGCTTTTATGGCCCAGCAGGGCGCGAAACGGGGCCGATACCACCGGCAGCGCGATCATCAGCGCCACGATGCTGGCCGGCACCGACAATTCCACAATCATCACCCGGTTCAGCGTGCCCAGCAGCAACACCGTGGCCATGCCGACCGACACCTGAAACAACCCCAGCCGCAACAGCTGCGCCAATGACAACCCCTCCGAGGCCGCATCGGCAAAGGGCATCCAACTGGCGCCCAACTGTTTGACCTGACTGGCTTTGAAAAAGATCACGCCCGGTACTCCAGACATTCCGAGATGTAAAAACCCCGCGATACCCGATCAACCTTGGTCACCCGGTCCCCAGCAGCGCGGTTCAGCGTGGCATAGGCATGGGGCACCATGGTCGGACTGCGGTCGGCGCGTGGGAACAACTTGCCCATGCTCCAGAATGTCATCAGGAACGCGGTGCGCGGTGCCACGGTGAACACCACGGCCTGGTCGGTGCGGCTGCCCATACGGTGCAAGGCTGCGGTGATATCGGCGGTGCCGTAATAAATCAGACTGTCCATCGCCAGAGCATAGTCAAACCGCCCATGATCCGCCGTCATGTCACCACTGGCAAAGGTCACACGGGCGGCATGTTCGGCAGGCAACCGCGCGCGCGCAATGTCGACCAAGGCAGGCGAGATGTCGACAGCCAGCACATCCGCGCCCCGCGCCGCCAGCTCTGCCGTCATCTGCCCGGCACCACAGCCGGCATCCAACACCCGCGCCCCACGCAAATCGGCAGGCAGCCGCGACAGCATCAGCGCGCGCATGCGGTCGCGGCCCTCGCGCACGGTTTGACGAATCCGCGACACCGGCGCGTCCGAGGTCAGACGCTCCCATACCTTGGTGGCGGAACGGTCAAAGTAATCTTCGACCCGGTCGCGCGTGGCAGCATAGCCAGCCATCAGTCAAACCCCAGCAATTCGAAAATCTCACGGTCAGGCAGCGGGGCCGGAGTTGATCCCGGTTCCTGAACCGAACGCCACAGCTTGTCGGCCAACCGCATGTATTCGGCCCGGGCCATCACGATGTCCTCGCTGTCGTCCATTTCGAACAGCGTCTTTTTCTTCAGACGTGACCGCCGGATGGCGTCGATGTCGGGCATGTGGGCGATGCGGTTGAAACCCACGCGCTCGCAATAGCGGTCCACTTCGTTGGTCTCACGCGACCGGTTGGCAACACAACCCGCCAGCCGCACCTTGTAATTGCCCGATTTGGCCTGCACCGCCGCGATGATCCGGTTCATCGCATAAATGCTGTCAAAGTCGTTGGCGGTGATGATCAAGGCCCGGTCGGCATGTTGCAGCGGTGCGGCAAAGCCACCGCAAACCACATCGCCCAACACGTCGAAAATCACGACATCGGTGTCCTCCAGCAGGTGGTGCTGTTTCAACAGCTTGACCGTTTGCCCCACGACATAGCCACCACAGCCGGTGCCGGCAGGCGGCCCGCCGGCCTCGACACAATTCACACCGTTGAAACCGGTCGCGACGTAATCCTCGGGGCGCAGCTCCTCGGCGTGGAAATCAACCTCTTTCAGAATGTCGATCACGGTGGGTTGCAGCCGGCCGGTCAGGGTAAACGTGCTGTCATGCTTGGGGTCGCAGCCGATCTGCAAAACCCGCTTGCCCATCATCGAAAACGCAGCAGACAGGTTCGATGAGGTGGTGGATTTGCCAATCCCGCCCTTGCCATAAACCGAAAACACCTTGGCGCCCTCGATTTTTGTCTCGGGATCCTGATGCACCTGCACCGACCCGTCACCGTCCATGCCGCGCAGGTTCGGTATGATATCCAGGCTCATGCTCTTGCCCCTTTCATCTGTCTAAAAATATCCCCGCCGGAGGCTCCGACATGGGGGCAGCAGTACGGGTTCAGGATCATCGTCATTCGGCTGCGATCCCTTCCAAACGGTCTTCCAATTCATCGGCGGCACCTTGCAGTGCGGCCAATGTGGCGGCATCGGGCGTCCAATAGGACCGCTCGGATGCCTCGATCAGGCGGTTGGCCATGCGGGCCGATGCCACCGGGTTCAGCTTGGCCAGACGGGCGCGCATGGCGTCATCCAGCACAAAGGTTTCCGACAGCCGCTGATAAACCCACGGGTCAACGGCCTCGGCGGTGGCCGACCAGCCCATGGTGTTGGTCACATGAGACTCGATCTGCCGCACGCCCTCGGCCCCATGCTTCAGCAACCCCTCATAGAACTTGGGGTTCAGCATCCGTGACCGGCTTTCCAGCGCGATCTGGTCGCGCAGGGTACGGATCTTGCCGGTGCCGCGGGTCTGGTCGCTGATGTAAACCGGCGTATCGACCCCGCGCTGACGCTTTACCGCCCGCGCGATGCCGCCCAGCGTGTCAAAGTAGTGATCCACCGAGGTGACGCCCAGTTCGACCGATTCAAGGTTTTGGTAGGCCAGATCCACGTTCTTCAGCGTGCTTTGCAGCATCGCTGCGTTTTTCACAGCCTTGCCATCGCGGCCATAGGCAAACGACTTGCGCGCCTCATAGGCGTCGGCCAATTCGTTCTCGTCGCCAAAGGCTGAACTGTCGACCAACTGGTTGACGTTGGAGCCGTAGGCGCCCTCGGCGTTGGAAAACACCCGCAGGCTGGCGGTTTCCATGTCGCATGACATCTGCGCCGCATAGGCCAGCGAATGGGCGCGGATAAAGTTTTGCGACAACGGCTCATCCGCCATGGCGCATTTATAGGCCGCCTCGGCCAGCATCTTGGTCTGCAATGGCAACAGGTCGCGAAAGATGCCCGACAGGGTCATCAACACGTCAATCCGCGGGCGACCCAATTCGGCCAACGAAACCAGATCGGCCCCGCACAACCGGCCATAGCTGTCAAACCGGGGGCGCGCGCCCATCAGCGCCAACGCCTGCCCCACCGGGCCGCCATCTGACTTGATATTGTCCGACCCCCACAAAACCAACGCAATGCTGCGCGGCAAGGTGGGATGTGCGGCCAGCAGACGGTCAGCCTGCGCCGCTCCATCGCGCAGGGCAAATTCGGTCGGCATGCGGAACGGATCAAAGGCGTGGATATTGCGGCCCGTCGGCAGGATTTGCGGGCTGCGGATCAGATCGCCGCCGGGAACAGGCGAGATGAACCGCGCCGACAGGGCGCGCAGGATGGCCGGGATTTCGGTGTCGACAGACAGTTGCGCATCAATCCGGGCGCGTTCAGCATTGTCCATCGGCGGCAACAGCGCCAGATAATCGGCCCGCGCGGCGGCAGACATCGGGCGACCGACAATGTGCAACCCGTCCGGGATAAGCGCGGCCTCGGCCTCCAGCAGTTTCAACCACAGGGCGGCGGGGGCATGGCCTGCCATATCGACCACCGCTGCCTGTTCGGCAATCAACGCCTCCAACTCGCGCCGCTCTGGTGCCACGGCGGCCAAGGAACGCCAGCGGGTCAGGCTCTCTTTCAACTCGACCAGACCTTTATACAGTCCGGCCTGTGCCAAGGGCGGGGTCAGATGGGTGATGGTGACGGCATTGCTGCGCCGCTTGGCCAGCGAAGCCTCGGACGGGTTGTTGGCGGCGTACAGATAGATGTTGGGCAGTTCGCCGATCAGACGGTCCGGCCAATCGCCGCTGCCCAAACCCGCCTGCTTGCCCGGCATGAATTCCAACGCGCCATGCATCCCGAAATGCAGCAGGGCGTCGGCGTGGAACGTGTTGCGCAGCCACAGATAGAACTGGACAAAGGCATGGGTCGGGGCAAAGCCACGTTCGAACAGCAACCGCATCGGGTCGCCTTCATAGCCGAACGTGGGCTGCAGGCCGACAAAGACATTACCGAACTGGCAACCCAAGATGAACAGGTTGCGGCCATCCGACTGCACCTTGCCGGGGGCGGGCCCCCAGACGGCCTCAACCTCGCGCAGATGGGCGGTCTGGCCGACGATGGTATCGGCATCAACAAAGGCCGCAACATTGGCAGGTTGGCCGTAGCGGGCCGCATTGCCGCCCAGAACGGCGGCGCGCAGATCGTCGACGGTGGCGGGCACGTCCAGCGTATAGCCGTCCGCCTTCATCGCGGTCAGGGTGTTGTGCAGGCTTTCAAATACCGACAGATAGGCGGCGGTTCCGGCAGCCCCGGCATTGGGTGGAAAGCCGAACAGGACGACACCCACCTTTTTGTCGGCATTGCGGGTCTGGCGCAGATGGGCCAGACGCGCCGTCTTTTCGGCCAGCACGGCCACACGTTCTGGGCAAGGTGACATCGCCCGGCTGTCGGCTGATCCGCTGCATTTAAAGGCGCAGCCCTGACAGCCGTCCAACCCGTGCCGCCCGGCAAAGACGGTGGGATTGGTCGCGCCGTCAATCTCGGGCAGGGCGATCAGCATCGTGGTTTCAATCGGGCCCAGTCCCTGGCCCGCGCGGGCCCATTGGCCCAAAGTTTGGAATTCCAGCGGATGGGCGGCGATATAGGGCACGTCCAGCGCGGACAGCGCGGCCACGGCGGCGGGGCTGTCGTTATAGGCGGGGCCACCGACCAGACTGAACCCGGTCAGCGACACCATCGCATCGACCTGACCCGCGAAATAGGCGTTGATCGCGGGACGACCGTCAAGGCCCCCCGCAAAGGCCGGGATGCAGGCAATGCCCTTGGCCTCGAACGCGGCAATCACGGCGTCATAATGCGCGGTGTCGGAGGCAAGGATGTAGGACCGCAGCATCAGCAAACCGACCGTCGCCGTCGCCCCCGCAGGGCGGGGCAGGTCGGCCAGCATCGTGGTGATGCGCGGCTTGAGCGTGGGGTGATACAGGCCCACCTCGGGGTAATCGATGGGGGCACGGGCGATGGCACCGCGCCAATCCTTGCGGGTGGAATAACGTCCGATCAAAAACCGGATCATCTGTTCGATATTGTCGTCCGACCCGCCCAGCCAGTATTGCATCGACAGGAACCAGGCCCGCAGGTCCTGCGCCTTGCCGGGGATCCAGCGCAGGATCTTGGGCAGACGGCGCAGCATCGACATCTGCTTTTCGCCGGAATTGGCGCTGGTCTTGGCGGTGGGTTTCAGCTTTTTCAACAGGGCCATGGCGGCCGAGGCCGGTTTGGCCATGTCCAGATCGCCCATTTTCGTCAGCTTGACGATAGAGGCATCGGCAATCAGCCCGACAAAGGCATCGACGCGCGGGCGGGCGGCCAGCAAGTCAGGCAGAATGGCGGTGATGTGTTCCTCGATAAAGATCAGGTTGGCGATGATGATGTCAGCGGTCTGCAGCGCCTGTTTGCAACGTTCAAGAGCAGCGGGGTTTTCGGCCCATTCGGCGGCGGCGTGGATCGAGATGGACAGGCCCGGGAAATCGGGGGCAAGGCGCGGCGCGATGCGGGCGGCGGGTCCAGCGGCGTGTTGGTCCAGTGTGACCACAACGACGTTGTAGCCGACCCGTGTTCCGGTCAGGGGGCTGTCAACGCGCATAATGTGCCTTTGCCTCATACAGGGTTTCGACGCTGATCGCAGCCAAACCCTTGGTTTCTGCATATTTTTCGGTGTTGCGCCGGGCCTTGCCACGGACGAAGAACGGGATCTTTTTCAACTCGGTTTCGGCGTCCGACAGCCAGACGATATTGCCGTTGGCGGGGGTTACGTCAGAAAGGGCGGCGTTCGCCGGGGGCATCGAGCCCCCGTCAAACGCAGCCGCCGGTGCGGCCTCGGCGGCAGGGGGGCGGGCGGTGTGCTGGCCGCCATGGTGCGAGGCGCCGGCCTCGTCGTGAAACTCGAAATCGTCGCGGAACATGTGCAGCAGATGTTCCTCCAGCCCCATGACCAGCGGGTGAACCCAGGTGTCAAAGATCACATTCGCGCCTTCCCAACCCATTTGGGGGGAATAGCGGGCGGGGAAATCCTGCACATGGACGGGGGCGGAAATCACGGCACAGGGGATGCCCAGACGTTTGCCGATATGGCGTTCCATCTGGGTGCCAAGGATCATTTCGGGATGCAGGGCGGCGATGGCGGCCTCGACCTCCAGGTAGTCATCGGTGATCAACGCCTCGACGCCGTAGTCCTTGGCCAACGCGCGGATCGGGCGGGCCATTTCGCGGTTGAAACAGCCCAGACCGGCCACCTCGAACCCCATTTCATCCCGGGCGATGCGGGCGGCAGCGGCGACATGGGTGCCGTCGCCAAAGATAAAGACGCGCTTGCCGGTCAGATAGGTGCTGTCCACGCTGCGTGTCCACCACGGCAGGCGCAGGCGCGAGGTGTCGGATTGGACTGGTAGGCCAGTGATCTGGCCGACCTCGGTCAGGAAATCACGGGTCGCGCCGACACCGATGGGCACGCATTTGGTGTAGGGCTGCTTGAATTCACGTTCCAGCCAGCGGGCGGCGGATTCGGCGTGTTCGGGATACATCAGGACGTTGAAATGCGCAGCCCCCATGCGGGCGATGTCGGACGGACGCGCACCCATCGGCGCACAGACGTTGACCGCAATGCCCATGTCGGCCAACAGGCGCGTCACCTCGACAATGTCGTCGCGGTGACGGAACCCCAGCGCGGTCGGGCCGATCAGGTTGGCGGTGATGGTGGCGGTGCGGGCGGTGGGTTTGGCCAGGTGGCGCACGATCTGCAAGAAGGTCTCGTCCGTGCCGAACCCCTCTTTGCGCTGATAGCTGGGCAAATCCAGCGGGATCACCGGGATGCCCAGATCCATGCTTTCGGCCAGACCAGCGGGGTCGTCCTGGATCAGTTCGGCGGTACAGGACGCACCGACAATCAACGCCTCGGGCTTGAACCGCGTCACGGCATCCTGACAGGCAGTCTTGAACAACGTTGCAGTATCGCCGCCCAGATCACGAGCCTGAAAGGTGGTATAGGTAACCGGCGGGCGATGGTCGCGCCGTTCGATCATGGTGAACAACAGGTCGGCATAGGTGTCGCCCTGCGGCGCGTGCAGCACGTAATGCAGCCCCTTCATCGCCGTTGCCACACGCATCGCGCCAACATGGGGCGGGCCTTCATAGGTCCACAGCGTCAGCTTCATTCGGCGGCCTCCAGTGCGGGGGCCGCAACTTCGGGGGCCAGCGGTGCCAACAGGGCGCGGCGCCGCAGGGGGCGGGCGAACAGGGCGGCCAGATCGCCGGCCTGTTCATAAAAATGCACCGGCGTGAACACCAGTTCGATCGCCCATTTCGTGGCCAGCCCCTCGGCTTCCAGCGGGTTGGCCAGACCCAGACCGCAAACGGTCAGGTCGGCACGGGCGGCGCGGGCGCGGGCCAGCTGCTTGTCAACGTCCTGCCCTTCGGAAATCACTGGCCCCTCGGCCAGCAGGGCCAATTCAGGGGCCAACAGGTCACGGTGCAAGAACGGGGTGCCGACCTCGATGGCGGTCATGCCACATTCGCGGGTCAGAAAACGGGCCAGCGGGATTTCCAACTGACTGTCGGGGAAAAAGAACACTGACTTGCCGCCCAAGGTCTGGGTTGCGGCGGCGACAGCCTTTTCTGCGCGGGCACGAGGGGCGGCGGTGACGGCGTCGAATACGGCATCGGGTACGCCAAACTCATCCGCAATGGCGCGCAGCCACAGCGTCGTGCCCTCGGCGCCAAAGGGGAAGGGGGCGGCGATGTGGCGGGCACCCCGGCGCAGCAACGCGGCATGGGTGTCACCCAAGAAAGGTTGGACCAGCGCGAACACCGTGTTCGGCCCCACCTCGGGCGACGCATCGGCGCGGCGAGCGGGCAGGCAGCGGACATTCGTGATCCCCATGGCGGCCAGCAAGGCCAGCGCCTGATCTTCGACCACATCGGGCAGGGCACCGACCAACAACAGACTGCGCGCATCGGTCGGGGCCAGTGCAGGCACCATGGCAGCCAGACAGGCATCCTCGCCTTGGGTAAAGGTCGTCTCGATTCCCGACCCGGAATAGTTCAGCACGCGGACATGCGGGGCGTGGGCGACGCTCATCCGTTCGGCGGCGCGGTGCAGGTCCAGTTTGATCACTTCGGACGGGCAGGACCCCACCAGAAACAGCTGCCGGATGTCAGGGCGGCGTGACAGCAGGCGTGTAACCTCGCGGTCCAGCTCGGTTTGCGCATCGACCAAACCTGCCAGATCCTTTTCCTCGAGAATCGCTGTCCCGAAACGCGGCTCGGCGAAAATCATCACCCCGGCGGCAGATTGCAGCAGATGGGCACAGGTCCGGCTGCCCACAACCAGAAAGAAAGCATCCTGCATCTTGCGGTGTAGCCAGATGATGCCCGTCAGCCCGCAAAACACCTCGCGCTGACCGCGTTCCTTCAGAACCGGGGTGTTGGTGCATCCCACTTGGGGCAAGGCGGCGTTCATGCCTGCACCGCGTGATCCAACCGCGCCAGCCGCAACTTGCGGATGAATTGCGCGGCGTTGATCGCATAGGTCAGATAGGCCGCCAAGGCCACATACATCAGGACCATCGGTGCGACCGCCCCAGACAAAAGCCCAACGATATAAACGGTATGCAAGGCGATGACCGCAAAGCTGAACACGTCCTCCCAAAAGAAGGCAGGTGCCAACAGGTACTGTCCGAACACCACCTTTTCCCAGATCGCACCCGTCACCATGATCAGGAACAAAAAGCCGGTTTTCACGATGATCGACACTGTCGCCGCCTCATACCCAGCACCTGTTGCCATGAACCGCACGACCAGAATCAGCGAAACGGCAAAGGCGACGAATTGCAGCGGCGCCAGTATTCCTTGCACCATTGTCCAGCGTGTTGCATCGCGCCGGGCCCGCTCTTCAGCGGTGTAAAGCGGCTGCCGGACAGGTAATTGTGGGCGATTCTGTATCATCGTGCGGCCTTCAAACGACATGTCCTAAGTGTAACCCTAGCCGTCCAAATCCGAATGTGTCAATCAAAACTTACACTATATTGGTTGACACATGCTGCAGCACAGTGCCCCTTGCCGCAGGTTTTTTGCCTATCTGAAAACATGATTACTATTTATAAACAGGCACTTGTGAAAAATGACCGATTCCTGTACGCTTCTGGCTGTCAATTTTCTTTGACAATGATCCTCACCTATTGGAAAGTTAGCTGCAAGGATGGCCCCGATCGTACTGACCTCTTCAGATCACGGTTTTGCGGATGATCCCTTGCGGAGCCTGGCCCATGCCCGACTATCAGCCTGCCGATCAGATGCGCACCTTGGCCGGAGATTCGTCAGGGGTCAGCTACTTTGCCTCACAGGTGGTGTCGCTGTTGGCGGATCGCAGCACCAAAGCCACGGTCGAACCGCGCGAGGTTGTCGTGGCCGGGTTGATCGCAGCCTCGCTGTCAGGCACCAAGTCGGCCTTTGCCGAGTTGCTGGCCGAGGTGAAACGGTCGCGTATCAGTCTGGCGGCGCTGGCGGATGTCTATATCCCCTTGGCCGCGCGGCGGATGGGGCAGGCATGGCACGAGGACGAAGTGTCTTGGCTGGACGTGTCCATCGGCGTGGGGCGGATGCAAAGCCTCTTGCGCGAGATCGGCACGGCATGGGCGGCGGATCAGGCGGGCGATGCCGGGCATGGCACGGTCTTGTTGATTGTGCCGGACCGCGAACAGCACACCTTGGGTCCGATGGTGGCGACCGGCCAGCTGCGACGTTACGGCGTTTCGGTCTGCCTGCGCATTGCGCCGAACTTCAACGAATTGCGCAGTCTGATGGATGCGCGGCAATTCGACGGGGTGATGATTTCGGTTGCGACCAAGGAAAAGCTCGATTCTGTCGCCAAGACGGTACAATTCCTGCGGAAAGTCATGGTCAGGCCCACCCCGATCATCGTGGGCGGGGCCGTCATGACCAAGGTAGAGGATCCGGCATCATGCACTGGCGCTGATTTCTCCTCGAACGATATCGGTGCGGCACTTGAGGTGATGGGCCTGAAGTTCGACGCATTTTGCGTGCTCAAGCGCGCGTAACATACCGCTGTCCCGATTGCGCGGGTGGGCGGCAAAAATGGCTAAACTGTTGTGAACACGGACACGAAACATTTTCTGACCGGCATGACGATGCCCTTGATCGATCCGGAGCTTTTGTCCGAGATCGTTTCTACGGCTGCCGATATCTCGATGCTGATCACCGCCGATGTGCGTGTGGCCGCAGTGCTGGCCAACCCTGGCCATCCGGCGTTCAGTCGCCTTGACGCATGGGTTGGCAAACCCCTGTCCGAGGTGGTGACCGAGGAAAGCTATGAAAAGCTGCTGAAACGGTTGGATATGATTCACCGTCCCGGCACGCGGTCCCTGACGGTCGAGCTTAATCACAGCGATCAGGCTCTGCTGGAATTTCCGGTGCGCTATTCCATGCACGTGATCGGCAAGGACCGCGCCATTCTGATGATGGGCCGCGACATGCGCCCCGTGGCCGAAATGCAGCAGCAACTTGTCATGGCCCAATTCGCGCTGGAACGCGATTATGAAACCCAGCGCGAGATGGACACCCGCTACCGTGTGCTGATGGAGGCGACGCGTGACGCCGTCGTGTTGGTCGCGATGAATTCGGGCCGCATTTCGGACCTGAACGCCGCCGCTGCGGTTTTGCTGGGCGGCTCGCGCAACGACCTGATCGGTGCCGCCATCGCGCAGGAATTCGAAGGTCGCCGTCGGGGTGAGTTTCTGGAAAGCCTGTCCAACATCGCATCCGCCGATTCGGTCAGCCCGGTTGAACTGGTCGCGCGCCGGTCGCAGCGCAAGGTGCGTGTCATTCCCAAGCTGTTCCGCGCCGCTGGTGAACGTCTGATGATGTGCCGGCTGGAGGCGCCTGAACTGGCCAACACCCATGCCAGCGAAACCACCGACAATCTGGAACGTCTGTTCCACGAGGGCGTGGATGCCATGATCTTTCTGGATCAGGACGGCATCATCCATTCCGCCAATGACGCCTTTTTGAAACTGACCGACAGCACGCATCTGGCTTCGGTCCGCGGGCGGTCGTTGTCGGATTTTCTGGCGCGCGGCGGCGTAGATCTGCGGGTTTTGTTGGACAATACCCGCCGGGCGCGTCAGTTGCGCATCTATGCCACCCGTATCCTCAGCGAATTCAAGGGCGAGGTTCCGGTCGAGATTTCCGCCACCTTCCTGTCGGATCGCCCCAAACCCGGCTATGGCCTGATCCTGCGCGACGCCAGCCGCGCGGACATGATGCGCAAACCCGGCTTTACGGCGGGGGATGATGGCGTCCGGTCGGTGATGGAGTTGGTGGGCTCGTCCACGCTCAAGGACATCGTGGCCGAAACCACCGATGTGGTCGAAAAGATGTGCATCCAGACCGCCGTTGACCTGACCCGCAACAACCGGGTGGCCGCGGCCGAGATGCTGGGCCTGTCGCGCCAGTCGCTGTACGTCAAACTGCGCAAGTTTGGTCTGCTCAGCAAAGACGACGACTAGCGGCGGCCCTTGTCGGCCTGAACCGGTCCGGCCAACCCCACGCACCACCCGTGCCTATTCGGTCAAAGCCTCATTACGGGGCTTGACCCGACTCGATGTTGTAATGTTTAGTTGACACATGACTGTATCGCAAACCTTACACTCGGCCAGCTATCCCCAGCCCAAAGCGGTGTTGGAGCTGATCAAACCCATCACATGGTTCCCGCCGATGTGGGCCTATGTCTGCGGCATCATCTCGGCTGGGGTGTCGCCCTGGTCATCGTGGCCGCTGGTCATTCTGGGCGTTGTGCTGGCGGGTCCGGTTGTCTGCGGCATGTCACAGGCCGCCAATGATTGGTGTGACCGCCATGTCGATGCGGTCAACGAACCGCACCGCCCTATCCCCTCAGGCCGGATTCCGGGCCGCTGGGGATTGTGGATTGCGCTGGCCATGTCGGTTCTGTCGCTGGTGCTGGGTTGGCTCTTGGGCCCATGGGGGTTTGCCGCGACCGTGGTGGGCGTGCTGGCCGCATGGGCCTATTCCGCCGAACCGGTCAGGCTAAAGCGGTCTGGCTGGTGGGGTCCCGGCCTTGTCGGCCTGTGCTACGAGGGGCTGCCGTGGTTCACCGGGGCCGCCGTCTTGTTGCAGGCCGTGCCATCCTTTCCCGTCGTCACCATGGCGCTGCTTTATTCATTCGGCGCACATGGCATCATGACCCTGAATGATTTCAAGGCGTTGGAGGGGGACCGCCAGCACGGCGTCCGCTCGCTTCCCGTCACGCTTGGCCCCGATGTCGCCGCCCGCGTCGCCTGCACCGTGATGGGTCTGGCGCAGGCGCTGGTGATCGCGCTGCTGTTGATCTGGGACCGTCCGTGGCACGCCCTTGCCGTCACAGCCCTGCTGGTTGCCCAAGTCTGGGCGATGAAAACCCTGCTGTCGGACCCCAAGGGCCGCGCCCCTTGGTACAACGCCACCGGTGTCGCGATGTATGTCAGCGGCATGATGATCACCGCCTTTGCCATCCGCTCATTAGAGGTTGTGCCATGACCCATCTTTCCTGGGCTTCGATCTTTCGGCTTGGCCTTGTGCAACTGTGCCTTGGGGCCATCGTGGTGCTGACCACATCGACACTGAACCGCCTGATGGTTGTGGAACTGGCCCTGCCCGCCGTATTGCCGGGCCTGCTGGTCGGGCTGCACTATGCCGTGCAGATCACCCGGCCCAACTGGGGCTTTTTGTCTGACAGCGGTGGCAATCGGACCCGGTTCATCATTCTGGGCATGATGGCGCTGGCTTTGGGGGGCTTCCTTGCCGCGTTGGGCTTTGTGGTCATGGACGGGGCCTATTGGCCGGGTTTGGCGATTTCGGTGTTGGCTTACGGATTGATCGGCCTTGGGGTTGGTGCTTCGGGCACCAGCCTGCTGGCCCTGCTGGCGACCGCGACCCACCCCCGGCGCCGCGCCGCTGCCGCGACGATCACATGGCTGATGATGATTTTCGGTATCGCCGTAACCGCAACTGTGGTGGGCAAGCTGCTGGACCCCTATTCGCATACCCGCCTGCTGGAACTGGTGGCCGCTGTCGGCGTGATCGCCGTGCTGTTGACCACGCTTGCCATCTGGGGGATCGAACGGCGCCACGGCGGAACGGCACGGCCGCAACACGCACCCCAAAGTTTCCGGGATGGCATGGCCGAGATTTGGTCCGAACCCCGTGCCCGCCATTTTACCCTGTTCATCTTTCTGTCCATGACCGCCTATTTCATGCAGGAACTGATCCTCGAACCCTATGCCGGCCTTGCCTTCGGCTATAGCCCTGGCCAATCGACCCAACTGTCTGGCGCACAAAATGGCGGCGTTTTCATCGGCATGCTGACCGTGGGCATCGCCGCCACCGGCCTGCGCATCGGGTCACTGCGGGCGTGGGTCATGGCGGGTTGCGCGGGGTCTGCGCTGGCGCTGATCGCGCTGGCCGCTGCGGGCCAGATGGCGACGGGTGCGGCGGTGATCCTGCCGGCCACCGTGGCGCTGGGCCTGTTCAACGGCATGTTTGCCGTCGCGGCCATCGGGTCGATGATGGCACTGGCAGGCGAGGGGCGCGGCGCCCGTGAGGGGACCCGCATGGGCCTGTGGGGTGCCTCGCAGGCCATAGCGGCAGGGGTTGGGGGGCTCTTTGGCGCCGCAGCCGTCGATGTGATGCGCCACCTGACTGATACCAACAGCGCCTTCGGCCTTGTCTTTCTGTTCGAAGCGATCTTGTTCGCCGCCGCCACCCTGATGGCCGCTCATATCATTGACGCCCGCCGCCAACCCGCCATGGGCCAACTCATACCTGGGGAATGACATGACCTATGACGTCATCGTAATCGGCGGTGGCCCGTGCGGGGCCACGGCGGCCAATGATCTGGCACTAGCTGGTCGCAAGGTAGCCTTCCTTGACCGCGCGGGCCGCATCAAACCCTGTGGCGGGGCCATCCCACCGCGCCTGATTTCGGATTTTCTGATCCCGGCCAGCCAGATCGTGGCGCAGATCCAGACCGCCCGCATGATCTCACCCAGCCAACGGTCCGTTGACATCCCGATCGAGAATGGCTTTGTCGGCATGGTGGACCGTGAACATTTTGACGCGTTTTTGCGGGCGCGTGCCGTCGGCAACGGGGCCACGCAATTGACCGGCACCTACCTGCGGCTGGACCGGGACACAGACGGCACCCATGTCGTTTACCGCGACAAAACGACCGGCGACGAACTGCGCCTGACCACCAAACTGGTGATCGGCGCTGATGGCGCGCGGTCCAACGTCGCCAAGACCGAGGTGCCGGGCGGCGACAAGATCCCCTATGTCATCGCCTATCACGAAATCATCAAGGCACCGCCGAAAAGCGCGCAGTATGATCCGGGGCGCTGCGATGTCATCTATGATGGCCGCATCAGCCCGGACTTTTATGGCTGGGTATTTCCCCATGGTGACGTTGTCAGCGTCGGCATGGGCACCGGGATTGACGGGGTCGACCTGAAACAGGCCACGGCCGATCTGCGCGCCTCCTCTGGCCTGACGGGCTGCGAGACGATCCGCCGCGAGGGTGCCCCCATCCCGCTGCGCCCGATGGACCGTTGGGACAATGGCCGCGATGTCGTGCTGGCGGGCGATGCGGCGGGTGTGGTCGCGCCCTCCTCGGGTGAGGGGATTTATTATGCCATGGTCGGCGGGCGGGTCGCGGCGACGGCGGCGCAGGCCTGCCTTGCCTCGGGCCGGGTGCGCGACCTGCGGTTGGCGCGCAAGCTGTTCATGAAAGAGCATGGCACCGTGTTCAAGGTGCTGCGTTCGATGCAGGACGCCTATTACAAATCCGACGAACGCCGCGAACGGTTTGTCAGTCTGTGCCACGATGTCGACGTGCAAAAGCTGACGTTCGAGGCGTATATGAACAAAAAGCTGGTGTCGGCGCGGCCCATGGCCCACATCAAGATCGGCTTCAAGAATATCGCCCACCTCATGGGCTTTGTCCGACCGGAACATGTATGACGACTGACACGATCCCCGCCTGGCTGAACGGCATCCTGACCCCGGTTGATAAGTTGGAGGTCCACCGCGCCGGGCTGCGCCATCTGGCCGTGTCGGTGTTTGTGTTGGACGGTCCGCGCACCCTGCTGCAACGCCGGGCACTGGGGAAATACCATACGCCGGGTCTGTGGACCAACACCTGCTGCACCCATCCGCGCTGGGGCGAGGACGCCATGGCCTGCGCCACCCGGCGGCTGGAGGAGGAGTTGGGCATCACTGATCTGCCCCTGACGCCGGCGGGCCGCATCGAATACCGGGCCGATGTGGGTGGCGGGCTGACCGAACATGAGCTGGTCGATGTCTTTGTGGCTCATGCCCCCGCGACCTTGGCACTGGACCTCAATCCGGCCGAGGTGATGCAGACCAAATGGGTCGGGCGCGACGGTCTGCTGCGCGACGTGCAGGCCAATCCGGCCGACTATACCCCTTGGCTGCGGATCTATCTGGAGGCCGGGATCGGCCTGATGGCCCCGGCCTGAATCGGTGCGCAAAGGGGCGTCCAGATCTGGACAGTTTTTGAAACCGTGCAAAATCAAGGGGTTGGTTTTTCGAATTTAACCCTGCCTTAACGTTTGGGTAGGGTGGGTGAAACCCACCGCCTTAGAGCGTATCGCGTTTGATCAGGTTCACCTGATCAAACGCGAACGCCACATAACCAACGGCTTGCCTGTCTTGGATCGCCCTCAATCTGGGTTAGATTGAGGGCGATCCGCCCTAGGCAAAGGCCCCCTGACAGAACCAGCCGCCCGACATCTCGCCGCCATGGGCGTAAAACAGCCACAACCGCTCGCCGCCCTCGACCTCGATCCGCCAATAGTCGCGTGGGCCTGATCGCCAGTCGGGATCGTCCAGCCACCATTCGGGCGTGATCCGTTCCGGGCCTATGGCGACGCGGGTGGCCAGATCGCGGCGGCGCCAGCGGAATCGGACGGGGGGCGTGGGATCATCATTGGGGGCGCCCACCGGTTCGGGGCGAAACAGCATCAGTGGACGGGGCGCGCGCGGTTCGGGCCATGGCGCGGGATGGGCGTCGGACCATGCGGCGGACAGGGTTTGCGCCGCCTTTTCCGGAATATGGCTGTGGGCGGGATGCAGGCGGGTCACATTCTCGGTCCCCAGCCGCGCGCCCAGCTTGCCGATCAGATCGACCAGCGCGGTGTCATCGACCTGCCGCGCGCTGGCGGCGGCTGACGCCTCGGCATGGCCACGGTGCTGCACGGCATAGACGGGCTCGGTCTCCAACGCCTCGACCCGCAGGCAATCGATCCCGAATCCGGGGTCGATCTGATCAATTTTCAACAGCAGCAGCGGGCGGATCCGGTCAGGTTCATTGGCGGGCCGGGCCAGCCCGACCTCGATTCGCGCCACCACACCATCGGTGCGAAAGCATTGCAACCGCACCCGCCGCGCGCCGCGCCCGGCCTTGACCAGCCGCGCGCACAGGGCGGGCAACAGCCGGTCCAGCCCGGCGGTGATGTCGGACCCCAGACCAATCGGTTCAGGCAGGGTCAGCCGGGCGGCAAAATGCAACGGCGCGCGGGATGGCGCGACCGGTTCGGGTTCCAGCCCCAGCGCCTGATCCACCCGGCGCAGGGTTTCGGCGCCAAACCGGCGGGCAAGCCCGGCGCGGGGCAGGTCCATCACCTCCTCGACCCGGGTCAGGCCCAGCCGTTTCAGCCCGTCAATCACATCGGGCGGCAGCCGCAGCGCGGCCAGCGGCAGCCGCGCCACCGCCTGCCGGGCCTGACCCGGCCCCGCGATCACGCCCTGTGGGGTGAAACCTGTGCCAATGCCCGGCGCAGTGCCGCCACGTTCCCAGCCCCGCCGTTTGACAGCGCGCGACCGGGTCGCCCGCGCCTCTTGGTCAATCGCATCGCCGGTGCGGACCGGTTCACTGATCCGCCCGGCATAGCGCGCCAGCGCCCATGCCGCCCCCCGCGTATCGGCCACCCCGGCGCGCACGGTCAGGCCAAGGCCCGCGCAATCCTGTTCCACCTCGGCCAGCAATTGCCCCTCGCCGCCGAACAGATGGGCGCAGCCGGTCAGGTCGATCACCAGGGCGGCGGGCGGTTCCTCGGCCACCCAAGGGCTGAACTTGCCCGCCCAGCGCCGCAGCACCGTCAGAAATGCAGCCTCGGCCAAGGGGTCGGCGGGTTTGGTCAACAGGCCGGGGCACATGGCCGTCGCATCGCGCAGGGGTTGGCCCAGACGCAGGCCCGCACCCTCGGCCTCGGGGTTCAGCGAGGTCAGGACCTGTGCGCCCATCTGGTCACCCACGATGGCAAAGGGCAGCGGCAACGCCTCGCGCCGCAGACGCAGGGCGCGTTCGGCGGCAAGGCGGGGAAACCACAGCGACAGGATTCGACGGTTGGCCATAGCGGTAATGTTCTCATATTGTTCACGCCTCGCCAACCGGATTCGCCACGCCGCCGTGATTCGCCCCACCGGATCGGCGCACCCAAGGGCTGCGACAGTCTGACACAGGGGCGCATGCGGGCCAGAATCGGCCCAAAACTGTGCAAGTCCCCGGAAACCCCGCTGACAATTGCGTGAGCGGGCCGGGTTCAGACCAAAGTCCGTATCGTCTTGTCACGGCCGCAACCTATACTGGTCCAACACTTTCCTGCAGGGAGCCTGGAAATGAAATTTGCAACGAAAACGCTTGTGCTGGGTCTGATCATGGCTGGTGGTATTGCGCTTGCCCAATCCAAGGCTGTTGACCCCGATGTCAACGCCCGCCAGACCCTGATGCAGGGCATCGGCGGCGCCGTCGGTGCGATCGGTGGCATGGTCAAGGGTGACAAGCCGTTTGACGCCACCGCAGCCGAGGCTGCCAAGGCGACGCTGGTTGCCAATGCCGGGATGATTGCCGCCAAGTTCACCAACAACGCCAGCGATCCGGAAAGCCGCGCCAAGGCCGAAGTTTGGACCAACTGGGACGATTTCGTGGCCAAGGGCAATGCTTTGGCTGCCGCAGCCACCGCGCTGGACGCGACCAGCCTTGACGGGCTGAAGGCCGGGATAGGGGCGATTGGCGGTGCCTGCAAGGCGTGCCACTCCTCTTACAAGGCCTCGTAAAGCCTTAACGAGTGACTGGATACGATTGGACAGCCCCGGGCAAACCCGGGGCTGTTTTCGTTTCGGTCAGCCGCAGGCGAGGGACAGAATGATGCCCGCATTGTCCACCCTGACATTCAGGCGGGTCGGGCTGAAATCCATCGTCACCATCTGCCCCGGCTTGATGATCCGCACCGAGGACCATGCGCCATTGGTGGGCAACAAGCTGACATGTGCGCCCACCAACCCCTCCAGCCCGACCGCGTGGCAACTGGTCAGGTCGGATTGCGGGATGGGGGTCGGGATCGGTTGCGGCAGGACCATGGTGCAGGCTTGCAGCACCAAAGCGGCAAGAACGAAGGGGGGTAAAAGGCGCATGATTTGGACTTTCTGTTGCGGAAGCTGGGTCATGTTAGCGCGGTCACCGGGGCTTGTCGCTGCCGGGGATCAGTGTCGCGCGCCGGCTCGCCTTCCCGTCCGGTTGTGCCAAAAGTGGGGTATGCGGCGGCGATGCCAACCGCCCCTTTGACCGGGTGTTGCGACCAATTGCCGACAGTCGCAATTAGAATTTGACAAGGCCATGTGCGACGGTCCTGACTGATCAGCAACTGAGGGGCGACGGATCACGCGCATAATTGAAAGGGGTTCATCATGGTAGACAAGGATTTGGCAGCGGCGGTCAAGGCGGCCAAGGGGGGCAAGCTGCACCACTTTGCGCTGGTTGGCAAAACCGAGCTTAGCCTTGCGCGCAGCAAGGTGTCGGCGGGCGTACTCAAGGAAATGCGCGACAGCGCCGGGGGCGGAACCGCGGTGATCGGCACCTGTATCGGGTCCGGGGAGGTGCTGTTGTTCACCACCTCCAAGGCCAGTTCCTCCATGGCCGCGATCTTGAAGAAATGTATCAAGGACAAGGCCGGCCTGACCATGATCTGCGAAGTCAGCAAAGCGGCTGACGAAGAAGCCGAACCGGAACCGGCTGAAAGCGCAGAAGAAGACGATGACAAGGCCGAGGAGGCCAAGACGGCGGCCCAGAAAAAGCGGATTGTGGCTGCGTTCACGGACCTGCTCAGAGCCAAGGCCGACAAGGTCAAAACCTCTCGGGAGGGGGTCATGCTGGCGCGCGATTTGAAGGTGGCGCTGGATGGTGGCAAACTGGACGAGGCGGACAAGTTGCTGGCCAATTTGAAAGCGACTTTGGCGTGATGTTGGCTGCGGCGTGATGGCGGCTGCGGCGTGAGGGGCGTTGCATTCCGGCGCGCCTTGCCGCAGCCTGCCGCAAACATTGGAGGACCGATCATGCGTACCCGCGCCGCCGTTGCCATCGCCGCAGGCCAACCCTTGCAGATCATGGAGGTGAACCTTGCCGACCCGCGTGAGGGCGAGGTTCTGGTTGAAATCAAGGCCACCGGCATCTGCCATACCGACGAATTCACCCTGTCAGGCGCCGACCCCGAGGGGCTGTTTCCCGCCATTCTGGGGCATGAGGGGGCAGGCGTCGTGATTGCCGTCGGGCCGGGGGTCACCTCGCTGAAGGTGGGCGACCATGTCATTCCGCTCTACACGCCCGAATGTCGCGAATGTCCGTCCTGCCTGTCGCGCAAGACCAATCTGTGCACCGCGATCCGCACAACCCAGGGCCAAGGTCTGATGCCCGACGGCACCACGCGGTTTTCCATGCTGGATGGCACGCCGATCTATCATTATATGGGCTGTTCGACCTTTGCCAACCATACGGTCGTGCCCGAGATTGCCTTGGCCAAGGTCCGCGACGATGCGCCGTTTGACAAAATCTGCTACATCGGCTGCGGGGTGACCACCGGCATCGGCGCGGTTTTGAACACCGCGCAGGTCGAGCATGACGCGACTGCCGTGGTCTTTGGTCTGGGTGGTATCGGGTTGAACGTCATTCAGGGTCTGAGGATGGCGGGGGCGCGGATGATCATCGGCGTCGATCTGAATGATGACAAAGAGGAATGGGGCCGCAAGTTCGGCATGACGCATTTCATCAACCCCAAGAACCTGGAAGGGTCGGTCGTGCAGGCCATCGTGGACCTGACCAAGACCGCGTTCGACAAGATCGGCGGCGCGGATTATTCGTTTGACTGCACCGGCAACGTCAAGGTGATGCGCGACGCGCTGGAATGTACGCACCGCGGTTGGGGGCAAAGCATCATCATCGGCGTCGCACCCGCAGGGGCGGTGATCGAAACCCGGCCATTCCAACTGGTCACCGGCCGTGTCTGGAAAGGCACCGCCTTTGGTGGCGCGCGCGGTCGGACCGATGTGCCGAAAATCGTTGATTGGTACATGGATGGCAAGATCGAGATTGACAGCATGATCACCCATGTCTTGCCGCTTGAACGGATCAACGAGGGGTTTGACCTGATGCATGCCGGCAAGTCCATCCGTGCGGTGGTGGTCTATTGATGGCGGTCGGCCAGCCAGCCTGATCGCCTGAAATCCGGTGCGGCCCGGGCTGTCATGACAGCCGCGGGCCGCGATCCTGTCAGCACGGGCCGATGAAACGGCTGCCGTCCTGACGTTGATACACACATTCGCCGCTGGCGTTACGCCCCATAAAGCTGCCTGCAGCCAGACCGACAACGCCACCGATCAAGGCGCCTTGCAGCGGATCGTTGGGCGTGACCAAGGCGCCAAGAACGGCACCACCGGCGGTGCCTGACAATTGCTGTTCTTGCAAAGTGTCACATGCAGCAACCAGTCCCAGCAGAGGCAGCATCACTAGAAACTTGTTCATAACGACTCCTGTTCTGGCGGCGCATTCTGGCCGCCCACACCAGACAACGCGCATCGGACCAAAAGGTTCCGATGGCATTGATCGCGGCGTTGACTGGTCCGTTCAGTCGTCTTGACCCAGCCTTGGGGCGGTCCGGTCCAGTGCCAGATCCGCCTGCGAAAACGTCATGGGCGACCGCACGCCCGGTACACCCTGAGGCGTGATCTGCAGGCCGCGAGCGATGACCTGCGGATCGGCAAAAACCTCGGCCAGATCGTTGATCGGTCCGGCGGGCACGCCGGATGCCTCACAGGCGGCCAGCAGGGCGGTTTTGGTGAACCGCCGGGTCGCGTCGGTCAGGCGGGCGGTCATGGTCACACGGTTGGCGATCCGGTCGGCGTTGGTCAGATAGGCCGCGTCGGTGGCCATGTCCGGCAGATCCAGCAGCCCGCACAGGCGGCGGTATTGCGCGTCATTTCCGGTGGCAAGAATGATCCAGCCATCGGCGCAGTCAAACACCGCATAGGGGGCAAGGTTGGGGTGGGCATTGCCCATCATGCCCGGCGCGGTGCCGGTGGTCAGATAGTTCAGCGCCTGATTGGCCATGATGCTGGTCGCCACATCCATCAGCGCCATGTCGATGTGCTGGCCCTGGCCCGTGCGCGCGCGCTGGACTAGTGCCGCCAGAATGGCCGTGGCCGAATAGACCCCGGTCAGGATATCAGTGACCGCCACGCCCACCTTTTGCGGCTGGCCTGCCGGGTCGCCTGTGACCGACATCAGCCCCGCCATACCCTGAATGATGAAATCGTATCCGGCGCGGTGGGCATAGGGGCCGGTCTGGCCAAACCCGGTGATGGAACAGTAAATCAGGCGCGGGTTCACGGCGCGCAGGCTGTCATAGTCCAGCCCGTATTTGGCAAGGCCGCCCACCTTGAAATTCTCGATCAGCACATCGGCATCTGCGACCAAGGCGCGGACCGCAGCCTGACCCTGCGCCGTGCGAAAATCGCAGGTGACCGACGATTTGCCCCGGTTGGTGGCATAGAAATAGGCGGCGGTGTGGTCGCCGTCGCGGTCGATGAAGGGGGGGCCCCAGCGGCGGGTGTCGTCGCCCTCGGGGGCCTCGACCTTGATCACCTCGGCGCCCAGATCGGCAAGGGTCTGGCCAGCCCAGGGGCCCGCCAGAATCCGCGCCAGTTCAACGACCTTGATGCCGTGCAGCGGGGTCACTTACTTGGCCAGTTCCGCGTCGATCAGCGCCTTCAACTCGGCATAGTCCATGTTGGAATGTTTTGCGCCGTTGATGATAAAGGACGGGGTGCCGCCAAAGGTATCGCCGGGGTAGTTGGTTTCGATGTTGGTCTGGTAATTCGCCACCAAAGCCTCGGCCACGGTCTGATCGCGCAGGCAGGCATCCAGCGTGGCGTCGTCCATCCCGGCGGTGCGGCCGATCTTTTTCAACTCCTCGACCGCGGCGTTCATGTCGCCGGCACCGGCCCATTCCTGCTGCTTGTCAAACAGAATGTCCGTGATGCCCATATAGCGCAACTCGCCACCACAGCGGGCGACCAAGGCGCCCAACAGGCCAAGTTGGTCGAAATAGACCTCGTTATATTCCAGCCGGACCTTGCCCGCGTCGATGTAATCGGCCTTCAGCTGGGGGTAGACCTCGCCATGGAACGCGGCGCAGTGCGGGCAGGTAAAGGACAGGAATTCGACGATCTTGACCTTGGCGGCGGGGTCACCGATGCCGAAATTGGCCACAGTTGCAGGCTCGGCCACAGGCACGGCAGCGGTTTCTTGGGCGCGCAGGCCCATGGCGGAAAACGCGGCGAAGGCTGCGGTCAGGGCCATCACATGGCGGCGGGTCAGGGTCAGGGTCATGGTTTCTTGCCTTCTATAGCCTTGCGGCGAGTTAAGATGTTTTGCGCCAAGGCTTCAAGAGCGGCGCGCAGGGTGTCGTCATGAACTGGGGCGGCCACGGCACGGGCCTGTTCGGCCAGGGCCGGATCGGGCGCGCGGGGCTGTTTTGGGGCGGACGCGAACTGGGCCTGCCCTTCGGCAAAGCCTGTGGCGGCGGTTTGGGTCAGGCTGATGCGGGCGATGGCGTTGTACCCATAGGCGGCGTTTACGCGGTCTTTCAGGCGGGGCAGGTCCATCTGCACCATGGGCGCATGGGCGGGCGCCACCAGCAGGGTCAGCGTGGCCCCCATGCCGTCGCGGCCATAGCCGATCTTGACGGGCCGGGTGATCCGGGCCACAGCTTCGCCCGCCACATCGGCCCACTGGGTCAACAGGCGCGTCACGGCAAAACCCCGCGCCTCGCCCGCGCTGCGGATGCGTTGTTGCAGCAGTCCGGATGCGGGTTCGAACCCGCGCATGCGGCGTTCGGGGGGATTGGGCGACTGGGTCGGTGAACGGGCCATCTGGTCCTGCTGCAAGTTCACGTTATTCTAACCTTTCAGGTGGCCGTGGGGCCAGTGGATTACATCGTTAAGGGGCATAAAGATTGCGTGACAGGATGGTGAGCGCTGTGGACCTGCTGGCGTGGTATGATGGCCATGCCCGCGTGTTGCCGTGGCGCGCCCCACCGGGGGCGGTTCAGCGCAGCGATCCCTACCGCGTCTGGCTGTCCGAGGTGATGTTGCAGCAAACCACGGTGGCGGCGGTCAAGGATTACTTTGCCCGCTTTACCACGCGCTGGCCTGCGGTCGGTGATCTGGCGGCGGCGCCGGATGGCGATGTCATGGCCGAATGGGCGGGGCTGGGCTATTACGCAAGGGCGCGCAACCTGCTGGCCTGTGCGCGGGCGGTGGTGGCGCGGCATGGCGGGCAGTTTCCGTCCGATTTGGCGGCGCTGCGCGCCCTGCCGGGGATCGGGCCCTATACGGCCGCCGCCGTCGCGTCGATCGCCTTTGATCAGTCGCAGACGGTGGTGGATGGCAAAGTCGAACGGGTGATGGCGCGGGTTTTTGCCGTGCAGACCCCGCTGCCCGCCGCCCGTGCCGAACTGACGGCGCTGGCCGCTGGCCTGACGCCCCGGCAGCGCCCCGGCGATTATGCCCAGGCGGTGATGGATCTGGGGGCGACGATCTGCACCCCGCGCAAACCGGCCTGCGGGATTTGCCCCTGGCTGGGTGGCTGTGCCGCGCGTCAGGCCGGGATTGCAGCGGATCTGCCGCGCAAGACGGCCAAGCCGGCCAAGCCGACACGGGCTGGCACGGTCTGGCTGGCCCGGCGGCTGGATGGCGCGCTGCTGTTGGAACGGCGGCCCGACCGGGGGCTGCTCGGTGGCACCTTGGGCTTTCCGGGCGATGGGTGGGATGGTGCGGTGGGGGTGGCCCCCTTGGCCGCCGATTGGGCGGTTGTGGGGGCGGTGCGCCACACGTTCACCCATTTTCATCTGGACTTGACGGTGCAACGGGCCGATGTCAGCCAGAACGTTGCGGCATTGCGGGGCGAATTCCACGGTACCAACCTGTTTTCGCCGCAGGATTTGCCTACAATGATGCGCAAGGCCCATGATCTGGCCTTTGGGTCGCCAACTGAAACTTTGGATTGCTGACTGAAAGAGGTTGACGATGACCGTTCTGGCCCCGGCCGAAGTTGCCAAACTGAAAAACGCCCTGCCGTTCTGGCTGTCGCTGGGAACGGTGCCGATGGCGCTGTTGGGCATGGCGTGGGGTGGTTTTGCGGTGCTGTTGATGCCGATGTACACATGGGGTCTGTATTCGCTGTTGGATGCGCTGATAGGGCTGAACCTCGACAGTGCCGATCTGGAGGCGACAGAGCAGGACCTGTATTTCTATCGTCTGATCACGGTGGTCTGGTTTCCGGTGCAGTTTGTGATCCTATTGTTGATGCTGTGGTATGTGCCGCAGGCGGGCCATCTGAACATCGCCGAAAAGCTGGCGTTGTTCTTTGGCATGGGGATCATGTCGGGCACCATCGGGATCGTTTACGCCCATGAACTGATGCACCAAAAGGACCCGTTGGAACGCTGGATGGCGGATCTGCTGCTGGCCAGCGTGCTGTACAGCCATTTCCGGTCAGAGCATTTGCGAGTGCATCATCTGTATGTCTGCACCCCGCGCGACCCGGTGACGGCGCGCTATGGCGAGGGGTTTCATCGGTTTTTCCTGCGAGTGCTGCGCGAATGTCCCCGGTCGGCATGGGCGGCCGAGGCGGCGCTGCTGGCGCGCAAAGGGCTGTCGCCCTTTGTCAGGGCGAACCCCTTTGCGCGTTATGCCGCGTTGCAGGGCGGGATGCTGGTGATTGCGCTGTTGGTGGGGGGCTGGGCTGGGCTGGCCCTGTTCGTGTTTCAGGCCTTTGTCGCGATCTGGCAGTTGGAACTGGTCAACTATGTCGAACATTACGGCCTGACACGGCAGCATCTGGGCGAGGGGCGTTATGAATATGTCCTGCCGCGCCATTCGTGGAACGCGGCGCACAAGGCGTCAAACTGGCTGCTGATCAACCTGCAGCGCCATTCCGACCACCATTACAAACCCGACCGCCGCTTTCCCTTGCTGCAAAGCTATGCCGCGGATGAGGCGCCGCAACTGCCCTATGGCTATCCGGTCATGACCTCGCTGGCACTGGTTCCCAGCCTGTGGCGCCGCGTGATGAACCCGCGGGTCAAGGCATGGCGGGCGCAGTTTTACCCGCAGGTGACCGACTGGCTGCCCTATAACAAGGCGCGCAACCCGATGCCGAAAGGCGCGCCGTAGGGCACGAAAAGGCCCCGCCATGTTGCCATGGCGGGGCAGTGACCCTGCGGGCGGACCGCAGAGCAGGCGTTCGAATGGGTTGGCGGTGGGAAAGATGGGCAAACCGCCTTTCCGGGTCCGGAAAGGCGAACTGCCCATCCTACAAGTACACCCTGCGGACGATCAGTGTTTGGTGCCGCTGCTATCGGCCTCCATCTCGGACCGGATCTGTTGGCGCAACAGGTCAATCGGGATCATCTTGCCGTCGCGTTTAAAGTGCCAGTAGGTCCAGCCGTTGCAGGATGGTGCCCCCTCCATATGGGCGCCGACCTGATGGATCGACCCTTTGACGTCATGGCCGACCAGCGTGCCATCGGCGCGGACCTTGGCGACGTGGCGCGAGCCGATGGAATACAGCTCCTCTCCGGGGCGCAACATGCCGCGTTCGACGACCTGACCAAAAGGCACACGCGGTTCAGAGCGTTTGGAACCCGTCACCTCGAGCGCCGAGGCATCCAGCCTGCGGGTGCGTTCGATGCGGTCGGTGGCGACCTT
>JANNAF010000268.1:0-3112 GCA_031384005.1 Rhodobacterales bacterium
GTACAGATCGGCGTCGGGGATGGATTGCACGGCACCGTTCAGCGTCGCCTCGAACGGCAGGATCACGGCGTTAACGCCGAGGGCCGTCAGTTGCGCCAAGACCTGATCGCGCGCCTCGCGGCAGGGGGCGGGGCTGAAAAAACCGCGACTGCCGATCACGACGCCAAGGGTTACGGGTCGAAATGCACGCGCAGCCATATGGAATCCCCTTGCTTTCGTTTATCACGCTTTATCACCGATTGATTTCGTTTGCAATCGTATCGCAGGGCGGTCATACTGTAACCCCAAGCAATCAGAGGCTGCCCGTGTCCGAGAACCTGTCCGGCCTGTTGTCAGAATCCCGCCGCCGCCGTATCCTTGACTGGATGCAAGAGGAGGGATCGGCCCGCGTCCGCGATTTGGCAGCGGCTTTTGACGTGTCCGAGGTGACCATTCGCGGCGATCTGGAACGGTTGGAGGTCGAGGGGCATATCACCCGCGAACATGGCGGGGCGTTCCTGAACTCGGTTCCGGCACAGGTCACGGCGCTGGCCTTGCAACATCAGGACAACATGGACAAAAAACGCCGCATCGGCGCGCTGGCCGCAGGATTGGTGCAGGATGGCGAGACGCTGATCCTGGACGCGGGCAGCACCACGACCGAGGTGGCGCAGCGGCTGACGGCGCGGCGTGATCTGACGGTGATCACCAATGCGCTGAACATCGCGCTGACGCTGGGCGCTGTTCCGGGCTGTGCGGTGCATATGCCGGGTGGCCAGTTCAAGGCGCCGACCCTGTCGCTGTCAGGTGACAAGGCGGTGGATTATTTCCGCAACATCTTTGCCGGGCGGTTGTTTCTGGCGACGGCGGGGGTCGCGCTGGATACCGGGCTGACCTATCCGTCCTTTGCCGATCTGCAATTGAAAGAGGCGATGATCAAGGCTGCCGCCCGCGTCTATCTGGTGGCCGACAGCACCAAGATCAACAAATCATCCTTTACGCGGCTGGGCGCGCTGGATGTGATTCACGCCTTTATCACCGATGATGGCATCAGCGATGCCGACGCGCAGGCGTTCGAACGGCGCGGCATTGAAATGCTGATTGCGGGCTGACGGCCTGACACGCCACTGATGCGAAACTGTCATGAAACCGGTACAGGCCGCTCCTAAACGGGGCACTTCCTCGATCTGTTAACGAGGCATCCGATAGGAGTTACCGATGACTGCACGTTCGATGAAAGCCCTGTCTTTCACCAAGATCCTGTCTTTCACCACCGCCATCGCCCTTGTGTCCGGCACTGTGGCGCAGGCCCAGACCGTCGACATGGACGCCCTGATCGCCGCAGCCAAGGCTGAAGGCACCCTGACGACCATCGCCCTGCCGCGCGACTGGTGCAACTATGGCGCTGTCATTGACGGCTTCAAGGCCAAGTATGGCATTGAAGTCAACGAGTTGAACCCGAATGCCGGGTCGGCTGACGAGCTGGAGGCGATCAAGGCCAACAAGGATAACACCGGCCCGCAGGCCCCCGATGTCATCGACGTCGGTCTGTCGTTCGGCCCGGCTGCCAAGGCTGATGGCCTGATCCAAGCCTACAAGGTGTCGGTCTGGGATTCGATCCCCGACAGCGCCAAGGATGCCGAGGGTTTCTGGTACGGCGACTATTACGGCGTTCTGGCGATGGCCGTGAACAAGGACATCGTGACCGACGCATCGCCCACCAGCTTTGCCGACCTCAAAGACCCGAAATACGCCGCCATGGTCGCTATCCCCGGCGATCCGCGCACCGGCAATTCGTCGATGATGTCGCTGTACGCTGCTGGCACCGCGATGGGTGGCAAGGGCGGCGCTGAAACCGCAACCGCAGGCATCGCCTATCTGAAAGAGTTGAAGGCCGCTGGCAATTTCGTCGAAGTGGGTGGTTCGGCCCAGAACTTTGCCCAAGGCACCACGCCGATCATGATGGACTGGGATTACAACATCCTGGCCATGCGCGACAAACTGGCTGGCAACCCGCCGATGGACGTGGTCATCCCGTCTGATGGCGTCATTGCCGGGGTCTATGTGCAGGCCATCTCGGCCTATGCACCGCACCCGAACGCGGCCAAGCTGTGGATGGAATACATCTATTCCGACGAAGGTCAGCTTGGTTGGTTGTCGGGCTACTGCCACCCGATCCGGTTTGACGACATGGTTGCCCGTGGCGTGATCCCGGCGGACCTGATGGCCAAGCTGCCGCCCGCAGAGGGCTATGCAGCGGCGATCTTCCCGACGCTGGACGAACAGTCCGCCGCCAAGGCCGTGGTTGCCGAAACCTGGGCCACCGAAATGGGCGTTCAGTAACACCTGACCCCCGTGGATGCCGGCCCCGCTCCCGGGCCGGCATCTGCATTTTCTGACCGAACCGCATAGGCCCGCCCATGACCCTGTCCCGCCCTGATGCCCCTGCCGCCCGGCGATTTTCGTGGGCCTGGCTGGGGATCGTGCCGTTCCTGACCTTTGCCGTGCTGTTCCTGATCGGGCCGCTGTTATACCTGATCGCGGGTGCGTTTCAGAACGCCGAGGGTGGGTTCACCTTTGACAACATGATTGCCCTTGGCAGCGACAATATCGTCGCCAGTTTTTCGCTGTCGATCCGGCTTAGCCTGTTGTCGGCCTTGCTGGGTGCGGTGGCGGGGCTGCTGCTGGGTCATGCGGTTATTCTGGGCGGGTTGCCGCCTTGGGTGCGCAATGCCTTCATGACGTTTTCCGGGGTCGCCTCCAATTTCGCCGGGGTGCCGCTGGCCTTTGCCTTTATCGCCACGCTGGGGCGGTTGGGTCTGGTGACGGTGCTGCTGCGCGAATTGTTTGGCATCAACCTCTATGCCAGCGGGTTCAACCTGTTCTCGTTCTTTGGCCTGGCGCTGGTGTATCTGTATTTCCAACTGCCGCTGATGTTCTTGATCATCACGCCCGCGCTGGACGGCCTGAAATCCGAATGGCGCGAGGCGGCCGAGATTTTGGGGGCGACGCGGCGTCAGTATTGGCAGATGGTTGGTCTGCCCGTGTTGACCCCGTCAATTCTGGGCTGTTTTCTTTTGCTGTTCGCCAATGCCTTTGGCACGCTGGCCACGGTTTATGCGCTGATGGGGTC
>JANNAF010000303.1:0-7434 GCA_031384005.1 Rhodobacterales bacterium
GGCACCGGCGCAACTACGACCGGTATCACCAAGACCGTCAATCTCGGCACCGGCGGCGCATCCGGATCGAACACCGTCGTCAACATCGGTTCGGCCATCGCAGGTGCGGCTGGCACGACGGTGGTGAACACGCCGACCGTGACCTTCGCCAACGCGGTGACGGCGGTGGGCATGCCTCAAGCCAACCTCACGGCCCAGCTGCTTGGCCTTGGCGGGGCGACGGCCGACGCCACCAATCGCCTGTCGGCCAATTCCCCCGCCGTTCTTTTGACCAACGCGGGCGCTGGGATCGAGGTGACGGTCAACAAGGCCGCAGCCGCCAACGATGCTGCCTTTGCCTTCAAGACCGGATTTTCGGCCCGCGCGCTGATCGGCTTGCTGGGCAGTGACGACTTCAGCTTCAAGGTCAGTCCCGATGGCTCGACCTGGAACACCGGCCTGACCATGGATCGTTCCACCGGTCGCCCGACCCTGCCGCAGGGTGTAGTTTTGGGCGGTCTCGCTGCTGATCCTTCCGGCCGCGCCGATGGCTGGATCTGGTTGAACACCACCGCACAACGCTTGCGGGCGCGGGCGGACGGGGTGGACTTCAACCTGGGGCCGCTGACGGGAGTGGGGCAACTGGCCGTGGCCGACAACGCGCTGGAGGCATCAACCGTCGTTGCAGCGCCCGGTGTTGCGCCGACCTCGGTCATCACCGTCTCGCTCTCCGCATCTCTCGATGCCGACGAGAACAGCCCCGACCTCCTCGACCTCGTCACCCTCTGGGCCGAGGCGGGAACCGACCAGATCACCCTCAACGCCACCTTTTCCGACCCGACCTCGGGTGCGGTCAAAATCAACTGGAGTGCAAACTGATGGCCAAACTGTCCCGCGACCTGACTTCCGGCACCCTGCACCCGCGTGAGAACATCACCGGGTCGGGTGCGCTTGGCGCGCTGAACGCCGAGATCGTAATCAATGCCGACGGGGCCTCTACCGTGGCCCTCGACCTGCGCGGCACCTTCAGCATGACCGTCGAGGTCGCAGGATCGGTCGACGGCACCAACTGGACCCTGCTGGCAGTGCGGTCCATGTCAGGCGGGTCCTACCTGGCTGCGGTCGCAGGCACCGCGGCGGGCGCATGGGTGGCGGCCTGTGCCGGGTTCGCCAAGATCCGTGCCCGGGTGACAGCCTACACGTCAGGTGCCGCCACAGCGACGCTGCTGGCGGCAACGGGCCTTCTTGATGATCGTCTGCTGGGCGAGGTGTCCTCCAACGCAGCCACGATCACCGCTGCTCTGAGCACGGCAGCGACGCTGACGTTGACCGCGCCGGGCGCTGGCCTGCGCCACTATATCACCGGTCTGCGGATCGAACGACATGCGGCTGCGCTCCTTACGGCGGGCACAACGCCGGTCGTGGTCACGACGACCAACCTGCCCGGCGCGCACGCGTTCTCCATCCCGATGGAGGCGGCAGCGCAAGGCAGCGTCTATGAGAAAGCCCTCGATCCTGCGCGTGCCATCATGACCTCGGCGCAGAACACCGCCACGACCATTGTCGCCCCCCTGACCACCAGCGTGATCTGGCGCCTCAGCGCGACGTTCTATGTGGCCCCATGACACCGGAGACACCCACCCAACTTGAACCTTTGAAAGTCCCATCATGACCGAACCACCAAGCTTCCTTGAAGGCGTAGCCCAAGCCTTCCGCGATCACGGCCTGACCGCCGCCATCACCGCGCTGATGGGCGGCAGCCTCGCCATCGCCGCCACCGTGACCCGCAAAGCCTTCACCAACGAGGCCGGGCTGGAACGCCTCGAGCACGAACTGGCCGCCGAGCGCGACCGTTTCGACAAGCAGCGCGCCGAGGATCGCAAGGCCGACGCTGACCGGCTGGAGCGCATCGAGACGGATATCCGCGCCATGCGGGATCTGATGTTCGAGGCATTCCAGCGCAGCCGGGCCGACTGATCCAAACCCACACCATCCTGATCCACCCCAACCCGCCCGCACGGCGGGTTTTTGTTGCCAAAAGACCAAAGGAGCCTCCACATGACCACAGATCAAACCGACTCCATCCGCCTGATCCAGAGCGGCTTGGACAGCCTGGGCCACACCCCTGGCGCCATCGATGGCCGATGGGGTGTGCGAACCGCCCGCGCCCTGAAGCAGCTGATCGCTGCCAATGGCCGGTCTGCTTTCCCAGCCCCGCCCGGGCCCCTGCCGTGGATCACCGAAGCAAAGACCGCTCTGGGCCGCAACGAGGCCCGCGACCGGTCCTGGCTGATGGGCTGGCTGAAGCGCGACGGCCGCAGCTTGGGGGACCCGGGCAAGAACCCCTGGTGCGGCGATTTCGTCGAGACCTGCATCCGCATGGGCCTGCCCAATGAACCCCTCCTCGGGGCGCTGGGCACCAATCCCTATTGAGCACGGAACTGGCTGCTGTTCGGCCAAGTGGTGCAGCCGGTCATCGGTGCAGTCCTGATCTTCGAACGCGGGTCAGGCGGCCATGTCGGCTTCGCTTTGGGCCAGGACGAGACGAATTTCTTCCTCCTCGGCGGCAATCAGTCAGACGCCGTGACCATTGCCCGCGTCGCCAAATACCGCCTCCTCGGCGCGCGCTGGCCCTCAACCTTCCCACCCCGCCTTCAGCGCCTGCCGACCATGTAGCCGGGCGAATTCCTCACCACCACCAATGAAATCTGAACTGGAGAACACCATGCTGAAACCTGCAATCCTCGCCCTCATCCGCCAGATCCTGACCGTCGCGGGCACCGCGCTCGTGGCCAAGGGGCTTGTCCAGGCCACAGATGTCGAACCGGTCATTGGTGCGTTGCTGACTATCGGATCAGCCGTGTGGTCTGTCGCAGACAAGCGGGGGCGGTAAATTATTGGACTTCCCGACACTAAGCAAAGAGTGGAAAACCGGCGGCGCAGCCGCAAGTCCTGCACCGTCTTGTCCCTGTCTGAAAACTTGCCCACATCTCTGATGCATAGGTTTCATCTTAAACCTGAGGCACGCGGCGCGGGCGCGCCAGTGGAAGAGGGACCGGGCAGATTGCGCAGGAAGCACGAAGTGCCATCCGGACGCGGTCATACCCGGCCCAATTCCAAAATTTACGGTTTCAAAGAGCGGCAGGGATTCGATTTGGGCGCATGATGGCATGGCGCCCCGTTGCCAGTCGCGGGCGGAAAAGGGCACATTTGTGCACCTTTCCAGTTACGGAGCCGTGCTGCAAACATCGCCCGCGAAGGCGGCAGGATGGATCGGAGCGGTCGATTGCGACAAATGGAGGGGACGATCGGCTCTCCGGGACAGGGTCTGCCTGTATTGACAATGTGGATACGCGAGCTCATATTTGAGCCATGACAAAACCGCGCTTCTCACCTTCTGATTCTGCCAGCCCTGCGACTGCCGCTGTCGCGGCGCGTGCGACCGTGAGCGATAACAAGGGCAGCATCAACCTGAGGATCGAAAGCAGCACACGTCGGCTTATCGACGACGCAGCGGCAATCCTGGGCAAAACGCGCACCGAGTTCATGATCGAGAGTGCCAGACTGCAGGCTGTGGACGTCTTGCTGGACCAGCGTCTGTTTTCTTTGGATCCCGCTCGTTATGATGCTTTCATGAGTGCATTGGACAATCCGCCCGCGCCGGGGCCCAAGCTTCGGGCGCTCCTGAACCGCACGCCGGCATGGCAGAAATAGTTGGGGCTCGGGGCACTCCCGAACAGGGGCTTTCCGCGCCCGTTCCTCTGACTCCCGCGCATGACCTGTCGTCCTTCGACTGCGGCGAAACCGTTCTGAACGATTGGCTGCGCCATCGGGCGTGGAAGAATGAAAGCCGGTTTTCCCGCACCTATGTCGTCTGCGAAGGCAACAGAGTTGTCGGCTATTTCTGTATCTCGGCCGGATCGGTGGAACGTGGTGCTGCGCCCGGCAAGGTGCGGAGGAACGCGCCGGATACGATCCCGGTTTCGATCATAGGGCGGCTGGCAGTAAGTCGGGACTATGCGGGCAGGAGGCTTGGTGCGGACATGCTGTCTGACGCGCTGCGCCGGATCGCGTTGGCATCGCAGAGTATCGGCATCGGAGCTGTGATGGTCCACGCCAAGGACGATGCGGCAAAGCGGTTCTATCTGCGCTACGCCGAGTTCATCGAATACCCGGAAGACAGCCGAACGCTGTTTCTCCCAATTGAAACGGTTGTTGCTGCTTTCAGCTAGGAATGGAGAGACGCGATGGGCGAAGCCAAACGAAAGAAGCGATCACGGGCCGATTGGCCCGACTCTCATCTGTACAGCGGTTTGATCGACCTGCACGTCTTGCCAGCCGTCGCGGCAATCAACGGCGCACGCATTCGGGAGTTGACTGGCGACGAAAGCATTCCCGAGGCCACCGAGGTGATTCTGAACGCTTACAAGGCACGTGTCGGCGAGCGGGCATTTCATGTCGGGTTCTGCCTCGGTGACGGACAGTCCTTTAGCGCGGTTGGAATTGCTGTTATCGAACGGCTGTCGATGGAAGCCCAGGGAGCGGCACTCCACATCGTGCCTGTTGTTCACGAAGACATTGCATGGGACATTGTCTTGCGGCATTTGCGCAGCTTCACCGGGCAAGTCTTGTTGTTCGCATTTTCGAACTCGGACGTTTACGATGCAGGCACCGCCGAAGTTTTCTACTCGAAATACATTCGCCAGTTTGATCCGGATGGTCGTGAAATTGGTCGGCTGAGTGATACGCAGCGTCGACAGATAAATTCCCATGGCGACCCGCCCCATCTTTATCGTTGAAGCCGACGGTCCTGCCTTTGTCCGTGTGCAGTCCGTTGATTTCACCTGGCACGCCGGGATGGCACGATCCCGCAAGCAGATGTCAATGCGGTCGCTTCAGGCCGCAGCCCAGACACTGCACCCTGATGCACGCCTTCTCGAAGTCTCGCGCATGTCTGACCTTTCATTGGGCGAGCAGCTGAGCGCGTTTAACCTGACACTTCATCATCCGGACCATGACGAGCCGGTTCCGGTGGAATGCGCCTTTCAATCATCCAAGCGGTTCGAGCGGGGAGGACCGTTTCTTGATTTGCTCTCGGCGCTTCCAATCGACGCGAAGCGCGACTCACGCCTTCAGGCCAGCGGTCATCTGACCGGGTTCCGCTTCCTGGGCGAAGACTGGCCTAAGGACCCACCCAACGCTTTTTATGACTGGATCTACGTCAACGCCCTGCATCGACAACCGGACCTCGCCTCGGCCATATTGCGGTTCGATATCTTCACCGACATCGCCTTTAATCCCGAAAAGTCGATAAACTGCCAAGCTCGCGCAGTCGCGTTATATGTCGCGTTGACCCGTCGCGGTGCACTCAAATCGGCTTTGGCTTCTCGCGAAGCGTTTTTGAGGATCGAACTGATCGCAACCACCAACGACGATGGCCAACTGCGGCAGGGTGCCTTCTTCTAGGAAGTTGTTTCGTCTTTCCTTGGTGCATGCTGTTTCTTGCACAATTTCTGTCGAATCCCATGTCGGGATTGCGCACCGACATGGCCTGCAAAATCAAAGGGTGTCCCACGCTGCGGATGTGGGACACAATGTCTTTGATTTCTTTGACTTTTATGGTGGTTTGGTAGGCCCGGAGGGACTCGAACCCCCAACCAAGGCGTTATGAGCGCCCTGCTCTAACCGTTGAGCTACAGGCCCCTAGTGGTCTGAGGGTTACGCGGGAACCGATTTGACGTCAAGGCGCAGGGCCAAGCTGCGGCAGGGCGAAACGCTGTGCCAGTTCGAAAACGAAGTATATCAGGGCGGCCATGAACAGCCCGAACAGGGTGATTGCAGTGACCCGTGCCCAAACCTCCTTGCGCGCCAGAAAATCCTCCAGCCTGTGCACCGCATCGGGGTCCAGCACCAACCGCGCCCGCGCGCCGTCGCCTTTTTCCTTGACCCGGGCATGAGTAGATTTCAGCGCATCGCGGGCGGGGGTCAGGATGGCGGCGATCTGACGGTCGACCTGCGCCGAGTGTGAAAACACCGCCCCCAAACCCACCGCCAGATGCAACGCCGTGGGGGCAAGGGTGGTGATCAGCATCAGCCACAGCATGGTGCCCCGCTGCCAATCGCCGCCGCAAATGGTGTCGCGGTAGCTGCGCCAGTCGAATGGCAGGGGAATAGCGGCGGTGCGCGCCCACAGGTCCAGCGTTTGGGTCATCAGGACCAGCAGCAGTGTCAGGCAAAGGACGGCGATGAGGATGTCCAGCGCCAGTCCTGCCAGCACGCCCCACACCCCAATTTTGCGTGCCGCGATCCGCCGCAGAAAGTGGCGGGTGGCGGCGACGGACAGGAAATCGGCAATGGCATTTAGGAATGGGATCATGAATAGGAACATTAAAAAAGTGGTATTAAACAACACTGTTGAGTCACTTAAATTTCTGAAATCAAAGAAAAAATAGGGAAAACTGACTTCCTGCCTAAGTGCGGGAATTAGGACAAAGCCACAAGCGGTTGGAATCATCAGCAAAATGGCAAAGACAAGGTAGTCAGCAACGGCGAGAGCAATGAAGCCGGAAAAGCCAAATGCAACTGCAAGTCCGGATGTGCGGACGCCTACAAAAAAGGCACTGGCAACAACGAAGCCACTGACAGCTAAGAAAAACGTACTGAAAACGATCGGCCCCAAAATAGTAGTCGATAAGCGCGCCCAGTTTTTCGGTTGTGACTTTCCTTTGGGCCACATCTGAATTTTGGTCGTCATCCAGGCTAGGATGACATCCCAAAAATAAGTGACCACTATGAGCATTCCGCCAGCGCACGCCAAAGTACAAAGTGCAGCCGTACGTTGCCAAATCGGCTGACCCTCTGGCAAGAATGCGACCCCCCCCAGATTGCCCGCATCAAACACCACCCAGCCACTCAGCAGCGTGAGCACGGCATAGGTCAGGGCGAAACTAAACGCCCGGTCAAACGCCCGCCAGCCCAGCAACCTTGGCCCATAAACCCGGTCGAACCAGCCTGTACTGGCGCTGATTGCCCCAAAATAGCGGTCTGCCCAACCGGGTTGCAAACCTGCGATGATCCGGTCCCATGTCCGGGTGTCCAATATCCGCTCGCGGTGGCGCGCTTCGGCTTTGGCGCGGATCGTGGACCAACCAAACAGCAACATGATTGGCAAGCCAAGGATGAGCAGGGCCAAGGCCACATGATATTCGCTTAACAGCGCCAACCAGTCAAACATACCACCCCCCCCACAATCCCCCCCTCCACCGCATTTGCAACGCCCGCTTTCCAAGGCCCGCCGCTTGCGCTAGTCAGCGGCAACAGATTCCCATGTCCAAAGGGGTTGCCATGAGCGGCGATGAAAAGACGGGTCACAGCGCGCAGGGCCATAACGGTCTGACCTATGCCGATGCCGGGGTCGATATCGACGCCGGCAACCTGCTGGTGGAAAAGATCAAA
>JANNAF010000319.1:0-6271 GCA_031384005.1 Rhodobacterales bacterium
GGGTTTTATGAACCCGAGGAGCTGGAGATCATCCGCAGGCATTTCGTCCCCGGATCGGTTTTTTGTGATATCGGCGCGAACATTGGCAACCACAGCTTGTTTGCCCTGAAATTTCTGTACGCGTCACGTGTAATCCTGTTCGAGCCGAACCCGGTGGCCATTGCGATCCTGCGATCCAATCTGCAACTGAATGGGGTCGAGGAGCGGTGCGATCTGTCAAACCTTGGTATCGGCGTTTCCAATCGCAGCGCGGAGGGTTTGGGAATTACGGCCAGACCAAAGAACCTTGGCGGCGGTCGTCTGGTCGAGGGCGAAGGCGCTATCACCTTGCGGCGCGGCGACGAAATGCTTGGGGCCACGCAAGTTGATTTCATCAAGATCGATGTCGAGGGCATGGAAGTTGACGTCCTTGACGGTCTTGCGGGGGTTGTGCAGGCACAGCGTCCGACCTTTTTTGTCGAGGTGGACAACGTCAACGGAACCGAGTTCGCGACATGGGTTCAAGACAATAACTATGCCGTCCAGGCAAAGTACCGACGTTACAAGACCAATTGCAACTATCTGATCGTGCCCAAATCGCCACGCCGCGTCAAAGACGAGGAAGCAAGCTGATGTTTGACGGGACCGCCCGCCGCATGGACGCAGCGGCGCAAGGCGCTGACCGGACGCGGCCCGGCAGGTCGCCGTTCGCCATGTCTGTCAAAGTCATGGTCTGGTAAGGCGTCGCGCGAAATGGCACCAATTCCTCCGCATTTTAGCCTTGCTTTGCCGCTTATCCTGCCACGTGGCTGGGAATGGGGGGCTAAGGCAGGTGAGCGCGGTTACGCAAAACCACATGGACTTTGCCGCGCGGCTGGCGCGGGTCGAAAAGGGCGTCGCGCAGTCGACGCAGATGCTGTTTGTCGGCACGGACGAATCCTATGTGATGCCGCGCCGCGACCGCAAACCCAAGCTGACACGGGGCAGGGCGCTGGTGCGCCGTGTGATGCAATTCTGTGGGCAGGCGACCGCCGTCGGCGTGGGAGCGGTGGCGCACGGGCTGGGGCAGGTGTTGCGGTTTCAGGTCCAAGGGATGCCAGAGGCCAAGGTGAACCCGGATCTGGATATGGCGGTGCAGGTTGCAGTCGGGTTTGGGTTGGCGTTCGTGCAGGGCTATGTGGTGCAGTTGCAGGCGCGGGCGATGGCGGTGTTCTTGATGGTGGGGGTGCTGGCGGGGCTGTTGTTGGGGCACAATGCCGTTCATCTGTGGCCAAACCGGTTTGCCGCCATGACGTCGGACGCGTGGGTCCAGCAATGGGTCACCCAGACGCCGCAGTATTCGGTGGTCTGGCGCGGGGCAACCTGGCCGCTGTGACAGGGGGGCCAAATGGCCGGGGTGCCAAATGGCTGAGGTGACTGACCGCCCCATCCTGACCCTGCCCCCCGAAGAGACTGCAGCCGTGACTGCAGCCTATCAGGCCGCAGCGGTCATCCTGGAATATGGCACCGGCGGGTCAACCGTGATGGCCGCCGATCTGCCCGGACGCGATGTGTTTTCAGTGGAAAGCGCCGCACCGTGGTTGAAGATGATGGAAAAGTGGTTCCAAAACAACCCACCCAAGGCGCGACTGCGTCTGCATCATGGCCAGATCGGCAAGACCCGCAAATGGGGGTTTCCGCAAGACAACACCCGTGTCGCGCATTGGGCCAGTTATCCGCTGTCCGTTTGGGACCGCGACGATTTCATTCAGCCGGATGTGGTGCTGATTGACGGGCGGTTCCGGCTGGCCTGTGCGCTGACCACGTTGTTTCGCACAACGCGTCCGGTCACCGTCCTGATCGATGACTATATCGACCGCCCGCCCTATGCCCAGATCGAACGTTTGGTCGGCCCGCCCATGATGATTGGCCGCATGGCCCGCTTTTCCATGACCCCGCAACCAATGCCGCCAGCCCATATGGGTTGGATCATGGCCGCCTATGCCAGCCCGCAATAACCGGAACCCGTAACCGATGCTCCCCATGCCCGTTGCCCCTGAACGCCCGATTGCCCTGACCGCCCGGTGCCGCAGATCTGCGCGGTGGCCGGGTTGACCGCACTTGCCGCCCGGCCCGCTGAAAAGACCGACGCGCAACGATCGCGTCTTGCTCTTTTGGCCGATGCCGTGTTCACCAGCATGGATCTGGCCTTACGCCGAACTGACCTGCGTGTGGCACGCGGGGCTTGCCCGGTGTCTGCAATTGAAACCTATTTCCTGAAACTGCCGCGCAGCTTTGTTGTGCCGCACGACGTATCAAGTGGAACCTGAAACATGTTGACGATCAAAAATCTGCACGCCGAGCTTGAAGATGGTGGCAAGGCGATCCTGAAAGGGGTCGATCTGACCATTGGCGCGGGCGAGGTGCATGCCATCATGGGGCCGAACGGGTCGGGCAAATCGACGCTCAGCTATGTTTTGTCGGGGCGCGACGGCTATGTCGTGACCGAGGGCAGCGCCGAGTTGGAGGGGAAAGACCTGCTGGATCTGAAACCCGAAGATCGCGCCGCCGCGGGGCTGTTTCTGGCCTTTCAATACCCGGTCGAAATACCCGGTGTCGGCAACATGACCTTTTTGCGCACCGCCCTGAATGCCCAGCGCAAGGCGCGCGGCGAAACCGAGGTTTCGGCCGGTGATTTTCTGAAACTGGTGCGCGCCAAGGCCAAGACCCTGCAAATCGATGCCGAAATGCTCAAGCGGCCCGTGAACGTGGGCTTTTCGGGCGGCGAGAAAAAGCGCAACGAAATCCTGCAGATGGCCATGCTGGAACCCAAGATGTGTATTCTGGACGAGACGGACTCCGGTCTGGACGTTGACGCGATGAAGCTGGTGGCCGAGGGCGTGAACGCCCTGCGCGGCGCTGGTCGCAGCTTTTTGGTGATCACCCATTACCAGCGGCTGCTGGACCATATCAAACCTGACGTGGTGCATATCATGGCGGCGGGCCGGATCATCAAGACCGGTGGCCCCGAATTGGCGCTGGAGGTCGAAAACAACGGCTATGCCGACATTTTGGCGGAGGGTGTCTGATGGGGCGGATGCAGGTCCGGCAAGATCAGCTTGCCGCCCGACTGGCCGGATTGACGCTGCCCGCCGGGGTGGCCGAGGCGCGGGCATTGGCGTTGGACCGGTTGCAGGCGATGGGCCTGCCCGGCAAGCGCGATGAATACTGGCGCTATACCGACCCCTCCAGCCTGACCGGGGCCGAGGTTGTGGCGGCAGCCGTCTTTGACCCCAAGGACGAAGCCCCGGTGTTCGGCGCGGTGGACCGGGTCAAGCTGGTCTTTGTCGATGGCGTGTTTGATGCGGATGCATCGGATGACATGGCCCTTGCCGGGGTGGAAATTGCGCGCCTTGCGGATGGGGCTGCATGGGCCAACGGGTTTTACGGCACGCTGGAGGCGGCAGGCCAGACCCCGGTTGCCCGCCCCTTGGCGGCGTTCAATTCGGCCTATGCCACGGACGGTGTCCTGATCCGGGTGACTGGGCAGGCGGCCAAACCCATTGCCCTGATTTATATCCATAAATCAGAGGTTTCGGACGCGGTGCTGCACCACTGCATCAAGGTCGAGGCTGGTGCCAGCCTGACTGTGCTGGAAAGCGGTCCGGCGGCGGCACGCCTGAACAAGGTGATGGAGGTCGAGTTGGGCGACGGTGCCCAGTTCCACCACATCCGCGCCCAAGGCCGCGACCACGCCCGCCGCGCCGTGACCCATATCTTTGCCCGCCTGCATGCCCGCGCGCTGTTCAAGAGTTTCACCTTGACCGCCAATGGTGTGCTGACCCGCAACGAAGCGGTGATCGAAATGCTGGGGGACGATTCCCGCGCCCATGTGGCAGGGGCCGCTGTGGGGGATGGTGCGTTTCACCATGACGACACCATTTTTGTGACCCATGACGCGCTGCGCTGCGAAAGCCGTCAGGTGTTCAAAAAGGTGCTGAAAAACGGTGCTGTCGGGGTGTTTCAGGGCAAGATTCTGGTCAAGAATGGCGCACAGAAAACCGATGGTTATCAGCTTAGCCAAGCCCTGCTGCTGGACGGTGACAGCCAGTTTCTGGCCAAGCCAGAGTTGGAAATCTATGCCGACGATGTGAAATGCAGCCACGGCTCGACCTCGGGTGAGATTGACGAGACGGCGTTGTTTTATCTGCGGTCGCGTGGTGTGCCGCTGGCACAGGCGCAGTCGCTGATGGTGCTGGCATTTCTGGCCGAATCCATCCTTGAGATCGACGATGACGTGATCGCCGATGATATCCGCAGCCGTCTGGAAGGCTGGCTGTCAAGGCATGATCACTGATGGCCATCACAGTCGATATCATTGAAAGCTGGCGACGCCCGCGCGGTGTGGTGCGCAGGTTGCTGGATCGCGGACGGTCGGAAACCTTTGTGCTGTCGTTCTTGCTGGTGTTCATGGTGCTGGCCTTTGCGGCGGCGGCGCCCAATCTGGCACGTCAGGCGTTTCTGGAGCCATCGGTGACCTTGATGCAACGGGTGTATCCGGCGGCGCTGGGGCTGCTGGCGACGACGCCGCTGTGGTATCTGTTGGCGGCGATCGGGCATCTGGTCGCACGGGCGCTGGGCGGCAAGGGCAGCCATTTTGGCGCGCGCTTGGCGCTGTTCTGGGCGCTGGTCGTCATATCGCCGGCCATGCTGGTGCAGGGGTTGGTGCAGGGCATGATCGGCGGAACCACGGCCACAGGATTTGGGGTTTTGGTGCTGTTGGGTTTTGTCGGTTTCTGGATGGTGATGCTGCACGAGGTGGAACGCTGATGGCACTGATGCCCGACGATATCCTGTTGACCGCACGATTGACCCTGCGTGACCCCAAGGCGGGTGTGCGGATCGTGATGGGCTGGCCCTTGACGGTGACCGAGTTGTGGTTGGTGCTGGCACTGCTGGCCAGCCTGTCCGCCCTGCTGGCCGAGGTGATGGTGGGCCTGACCTCGGGTGAGGTGGACCCCACGATGGCGGTGATGTTGCAGTCCCCCCTGGGCTTTGCCGCAGTGCAGTTTGCGGGCCTTGGGGTTATGGCGGTGTTGCTGTTTGCCCTTGGGCGACCCTTTGGCGGCACCGGCCAGTTTGCGCAGGCCCTGGCGGCCGTGGGCTGGCTGCAATGCATCCTTTTGGTCGTGCAGATTGCCCAGATCGTGGCCATCTTGGTGTTGCCTGTCCTGGCCTTGCTGATTGCGGTGGGCAGTCTGGTCTTGGCGATCTGGCTTTTGACCAATTTTACCGCTGAACTGCACGGGTTCCGGTCGCTGTTCTTGACTTTGCTGGCCATCGTCGCAGCTTTCATGGGCATGATTGTGTTGCTGTCGATCGCATTGATCGTGGTTTTCGGGGTAGGGGCGTGACGATGTATGATGTGGCCGAACTGCGGCGGGATTTTCCGATCCTGTCACGTCAGGTGAATGGCAAGCCGTTGGTTTACTTGGACAATGGCGCATCGGCGCAAAAGCCGCAGGTGGTGATTGATGCGGTGACGCAGGCATATTCGCACGAATATGCGAATGTGCACCGCGGGTTGCACTATCTGTCCAACCTTGCGACCGACAAATACGAGGCGGCGCGCGCCACCATCGCGCGGTTTTTGAACGCCAGTCCCGATCACATCGTGTTCAGTACCGGCACGACCGAGGCGATCAACCTTGTGTCCTATGGCTGGGCCGCCCCCCGGTTTCAGCCGGGCGATGAGGTGATCTTGTCCATCATGGAACATCACGCCAACATCGTGCCGTGGCATTTCCTGCGCGAACGGCAAGGTGTCGTATTGAAATGGGTCGATGTGGACGCCAATGGCGATCTGGACCCCGAGGCCGTGTTGGCCGCCATCACGCCCAAAACCCGGTTGATCGCCGTCACCCATATGTCAAACGTGCTGGGCACCGTGGTCGATGTCGCCGCGATTTGCCACGGCGCACGTGACAAGGGCGTGCCGGTTTTGGTCGATGGCAGTCAGGCGGCGGTGCACATGGCGGTGGATGTGCAGGCGATCGGCTGCGATTTTTATGCGGTCACCGGCCATAAACTCTACGGTCCATCGGGGTCTGGCGCGATTTACATTCACCCCGACCGCATGGCCGAAATGCGCCCCTTTATCGGCGGCGGAGATATGATCCGTGACGTGACGCGCGACGCCGTCACCTATAACGATCCGCCGATGAAGTTCGAGGCAGGGACGCCCGGCATTGTGCAGCAAATCGGTCTTGGTGTGGCGCTGGACTATATGATGGGTATCGGGATGGCCAATATC
>JANNAF010000340.1:0-4070 GCA_031384005.1 Rhodobacterales bacterium
TGCGCGACAAGATGCGCGCCGCGATTGCCAAGTTGAAAAAGTCCAAGGGCGGTCGGCGCAGCCTGTATGACCTGCCTTGGTATGTGATGATCGGCCCGCCCGGTGCGGGCAAGACCACCGCCATCGTCAATTCCGGCCTGCAATTCCCGCTGGCCGATGACTTTGGCAAAACGGCCATCGGTGGGGTCGGCGGCACGCGCAACTGTGACTGGTGGTTCACCGAAAACGCCGTTTTGATCGATACCGCAGGCCGCTATACCACCCAGGAAAGCGACGCTGACGCCGACAACGCGGCGTGGCTTGGCTTTTTGAACCTGTTGAAAAAGCACCGTATCCGCCAGCCGATCAATGGCGCGATGATCGCCATTTCGCTGTCTGACCTGTCCTTGCAGGACGAGGCGACGCAAAAGGGCCATGCGCTGGCCGTGCGCCGCCGTCTGGCCGAACTGCGCGAAAAGCTGGGGGTGCGGTTCCCGGTTTATGTGCTGTTCACCAAGGCCGACATGATTGCGGGTTTCAGCGAATACTTTGACAATCTGGGCAAAGAGGAGCGTGAACAGGTTTGGGGATTCACCCTGCCCTTGGACAAGGGCCGCGCCGAGGCGTCGCCCGTTGCTGCCTTTGACAGTGAATTCGCCGGGCTTTTGGGGCAGATGAATGCCCAGCTGCTAGACCGGATGCAATCGGAAACCGATCACCAGCGCCGCAGCCTGATTGCGGGCTTTCCAGCGCAGGTGGCCTCGGTCCGCGCCACCGCCAAGGCCTTTCTGGCCGAGGTGTTTCAAGACAGCCGTTATGAACAGCGCCACATGCTACGCGGGGTCTATTTCACCAGTGGCACGCAGGAAGGCACGCCGATTGACCGTCTGATGATGGGCATGGCGCGCACCTTTGGCATTGGCCGTCAGGCCATTGGCACCGGGCGTGGCACGGGGCGGTCGTTTTTTCTGACGCGGCTGTTCAACGACGTGATCTTCCACGAGGCAGGTCTGGTTTCGGCGGATGACAAGGTCGAACGGCGCTACCGCTGGTCCAAACGTCTGGCGATTGCGGCAACGGTCCTGATTGCCGCCTTTACGGGTGGCATGTGGGCGCGCAGTTTTCTGGGCAATTCCGACCTGATCAATTCGGTGTCGGCCGAGGTTACCCAGTTCAACGAGGCCGCAGCCCTTGTGCCCGGCAATCCGGTGGCCGACAGCGATGTGGCCGCCGCCGTGCCGCCCTTGAACATCCTGCGCAACATGAAGGTCAACCCGATCCCCGCCTCGGTTGATCCGGCAGCCGCTGATCCGTTCAGCCCCGAGTTCAAGCTGACTTGGGGCCTGTATCAGGGCGCAAGCATGGCCAACCAGACCGGCCAAAGCTACCGCGCCGCCCTGAACGCCATCCTGCTGCCCCGCATGCTCTTGCGGCTGGAGGATCAGATATCCAGCAATATCAACAACCCGACCATCCTTTATGACGCGCTCAAGGTCTATCTGATGCTGGGTCTGCAAGGGCCGATGAACAGCAGCGAGGTAAAGGATTGGATGACGGCGGATTGGGAGGTGGCCTATCCGGGGTCGGAAAATGACATATTGCGCGCCGATCTGGCCTTTCATTTGCAGGCGATGCTGGCCCAGCCCATGCAGGAAATCGCGCTGAACGGCCCCTTGGTGCTGCAGGCGCAGGCCATTCTGGCCGAAATGCCGATGGCGCTGCGGGTTTACAACGCCATCCTGAACACAGCCGAGGCACGGGCCCTGCCGCAGTTCCGCCTGACTGACATCGGCGGGCCGAACCTTGACAAGGCCTTTGTCCGCAACTCTGGCAAACCGCTGAACGAGGGAATCGAAGGCATCTTTACCTATGACGGCTTCAATTCGGTGTTCAAGGATCAGGCGCTGTCAGTGGCCGAAACCATCCAGCGCGACAGTGTCTTTTTGGGCCCGAATGTGAAAACCGACCAGTCGGCGGCGGCGCTGGCCGCCATCACGCGCGATGTGCTGGACCTGTATTACGACGATTTCATCGCCCGGTATGAACAGTTGCTGGGCGATCTGGACGTGGTGCCCCTGGCCAGTCTGCAACAGGCGGTCGATGTGACCAACATCCTGTCTGGCCCCACCTCGCCCATCGTGAACGTGTTGAACGCGGTCGACAAGGAAACCCGGCTGACCGCCGATTCGTCGGGTGTGGACACTGCTGCCTTGGGCACCGATGCCACCAATATCGTGGCGACCGATGCCATCGAACAAAACGCCAGTGTCCGGACCCGCCTGCTGATCGAGGCGCTGAAAAGTGCTGCGACCACGTCAAACGCCCCGCCGCCCAAACCCCCCGGTGCCTTTGTCGAAGACCGCTTTGCCTTTTTGCACACGCTGCTGGAACGGGTGGACGGGCAGGCCTCGCAGCTGGACAACCTGATGGCGACGCTGGTGCAGGTCAATCAGGAACTGAACCGCATCGCGTTTCGTGGCAGCAGCGCCGCCACAACTGAGGCTGGCGGCGATTCACTGGCCGCGTTGCAGCAGGCTGCCTCGCAGATCGAGGGGCCCTTGGCGCGCTGGGCATCGCAGATCACCACGGGCGGTGCCGGGATCACGGCGGACGGCACGCGGGCGTCGATCAACGCGGCGTGGCAGCAGTCGGTCTTGCCGTTTTGCACCCAAGCCACGACCAAACTTTATCCCTTTGACCCAAGGGCGGCTGCGGATCTGTCGATTGCCGACTTTACCAAACTGTTTGGTCCGGGCGGGTTGATCGACGCTTTCATGACCTCCAGCGTCAAGGACCTGATCGACACCAGCAAAAAGCCATGGACATGGAAGGTTGTGAATGGCGCAGACCTTGGCATTGCGCAGGCCGTGCTGGACCAGTTGCAGGCCGCGTCCGAAATCAAGGATGCGTTCTTTGCCGCAGGCGCCGTGCCGGCGGTCGGGTTTCAGATCACCCCGGTGGCGCTGGACCCCAATGCCACGGACATCACGCTGAACATCGACGGCCAGAGCGTGGCCTTTGGCCAAAGTGCGGGCCAGCCGCTGCCCACCGCCATCACATGGCCAGGTGCAGTGGGCGTCGCACAGGTTACGTTCAACCCACCGCTGAACGGCGGCGAAAGCACGGTCACCAAGGATGGGCCATGGGGTTGGTTCCGCCTTTTGGACGCGGCCGAGGTGCGGGCAACCAATGCGCCTGACCGCAAGCGCGTGATCTTTAACGTCGGCGGCCGCATCTCGATTTTCCAGATGCAAAGCGGATCGGTGGTGAACGCCTTCAGCCTGCCTGCGATGAAAACCTTTGCCTGTCCGTCGTCTTTTTGATGGCGGGCTTTGGCGCCTTTGGCAAAATGCCGGGCTTGGGCGACTTCTTTCGTCTGGCGGCCGAACGCGAGTTTGTGGCGCCGTGGGACATCTGGCTGCAAAATACCCTGCTGACGGCGCGGGCCGAACTGGGCCCGCGGTTTGAGGATTGCTATATGTCCGCCCCGATCTGGCGGTTTTCGCTGCCGCCCTCGGTCGCGGGAACGCAAGGGGTGGTGGGGGTGCTGATGCCCTCGGTTGACCGGGTCGGGCGGCAATTTCCGCTGACCCTGCTGGCCCAGACCGGTTATGATGAACAGGCTCCGCTGCGCAACCTGATCTGGCAATCCCCAGTTCTGGATGCGGTCGAGGCTTTGGCGCTGGACTGTCTGGATGATGGCATGACGCGCGAAAAACTGGCCGAACGATTGGCGCCATGGGCGCTGCGCCCGATGGGCCTGCCCAGCCGGATCCGGACGGCGGGCACGTCGCTTGTGTTGACCAATGACGTGCCGGATCTGTTTTGCGCCGATCTGGCGCTGGACCTTGCCGACGGCGAATTGCACCGCGCCTGTGCATGGGGTGCCACGATCGAGGGTACAGCGCGGCTGATTTTGACAGCGGGATTACCGAAAGGCGACGTTGCAACTTCTTTGTTTGATATAGCGGGGCATTAGGGATGACGGTCCGTTCCATCCGTTTCAACGCCAAGACCCATGTGGGCCGGGTGCGCAAGGTCAATGAGGATGCCATTCTGGTGCTGCCCGATCAGCAGATCTGGGTGGTGTC
>JANNAF010000358.1:0-2156 GCA_031384005.1 Rhodobacterales bacterium
CTCAATGGTTCGCGAACCATTGAGTCTTGGGGGTGCAAAACCCCCGGCGACATCTCAACACTCGACCGCGATCAGATGGGGCCCCGGCGTCGCCATCGCCCGCCCGAACGCCGCGACAAACTCATCCGCCGTCACACAGCGTACCCCGGCCACACCATGACCCCGCGCCAAAGCAACCCAGTCCAGCCGCGGCTCGACCATGTCAAACATCCGCGCCACATTGCGCCCCGCCCCCAATTCGAACTGCGCGCCAACCGCCGCCAACTCGCCATGCAGGATTTTATAGACATGGTTGGCAAAGATCACGACCGTCACATCCAACCCCTCCCGCGCCATGGTCCACAGGCTTTGCAACGTGTACATCGCCGACCCATCCCCCGACAGACACAGCACTTTGCGGTCCGGACAGGCCACCGCCGCCCCCACCGCCGTCGGCAGGCCCGCACCGATCGCGCCGCCCATCGTCACCAACCAGTCATGTCCCCGCGCCGCAGCCGTCGCCATGGCTATCGGCGCCCCCGAGGTGATCGCCTCATTCACCACCACCGCCCCCTCCGGCATCAGATGCGCAATCGCCGCGCCAACCTTGTCCAGCGTCAACGCCCCGGTCGGCAACGGCGGCAGATCCAATGCCACAAAATCCTGCGGCCCCAAATCCGCATCCCCCACCTCGGCCAACAACGCCGCCAGCGTCCAGCCGATATCCATGTCGCCTGCACACAACTCCAGCACCGCCGTCCCCGGTGCCTCGTTCAGACTGGGCTTGCCCGGATAGGCGAAAAACGCCGTGGGCCGCGCGGCCCCGCACAAAACCAAGGTCGTCACCTCCGCCATGATCGCCAGATTGGGGTCCACCTCGTAAACCAGCCGCTGCATCCGCACCGCCCCCGCCCCACGCCGGACGCGGGGGGCAAAGAATGGCCCCATCAACCGACACCCCGTTGCCCGGGAAATCCGCGCCGCGACCTCCGCCGCGCCAGTATACAGCGCCACCCCATCCACCATCAGCGCCGCCCCCGGCAGCAACAAGGCCCGCGCCGCCGCCGCAATCTGCGCCGCCGAGGGTCGCCGCAAGGCAGGCGCAGGCGCGGCCACCGCCGCACCTTCCGCCACCTCCCAAGCCGTATTCGCGGGCAGGATCAACGTCGCCACCTGCCCGTTCATCGCCCGCGCCGCCGTCACCGCCGCCGCGCCATCGCGCGCCACATCCATGGCATCGGCAGAAACCCGCGTCCAATGCGACACCGCCTGCGAAATCCCCACCGTGTCGCCCTTCAGCGGGCTCTCGTACGCCAGATGATAACTTGCATGCTCGCCCATGATGTTCACCACCCCCGACCGCGCCTTGCGGGCGTTGTGCAGGTTGGCGAAGGCATTGCCAAACCCCGGCGCCAGATGCAGCAGCGTCGCCGCCACCTTGCCCGACATCCGGTAATAGCCATCCGCCGCCCCCGAGGTGCCCCCCTCAAACAGACACAGGATACAGCGCATATGCGGCGCCCGGTCCAGTGCTGCGACAAAATGCATCTCGGACGTGCCCGGATTGGCAAACACCGTATCCACCCCACTGTCGATCAGGGCCCCTTCGGGAGCGGACCCGCGTTCGCCCTTTGGGCCAATTGCGAGAGGATCGGGTCGAGGTCTGGGTTGAAGCCCGGAGGGACGGTCGGCCCGCCGCCGCCCCCGCCCCCCGTCGGCGTGTCACCCGGACCGGTCGCGGCCTCCGCGGCCCCCGAGGAGCCGCCGCCGCAGGCGGCGAGCGAGAGGAGAAAACCGAGCCCGAGCGCCGAGAAAGCGCTCCGAGGGACGGATCGGATGCTCAGCATGGCGACCTCCCGAGGGCCTCGCCCGACCTCAGGTCGTCCGACCGTCGGACCGACCCTCGGAGGGTTCTGGCGCCCGCATCCATCTCAACGACTCCGCGATGAGAGACTCGTGAAAGCGCCGTTAGAAATGCGCTCATTCGCGCGTCCCCCTCCGCGGACTCGTCCGATGTCCCCCCTCGAACCCGCAGCCCCCGCGCCGACACCCGCCCCCGCGTTGCCGAAGACGGTGGCGGCGAGGGAGAGATAGAGGAGGACGGCCCACCCCTTCGCGTCGAGGGCCGCCATCGCGGGGCCCCCGTAGAAGGGGAGGAGAAGGAACAGCGGCGCGCC
>JANNAF010000411.1:0-14658 GCA_031384005.1 Rhodobacterales bacterium
GTCCTTGCCGCCCAGATGGGCTGCGGCGGACCAGGCGGCCTTGCGCTTCAACTCGTCGCCCGACACGCGCGAGGTGACATAGATGCCCCAGCCCAGATAGGCCATGTTGGGGGCAAAGTTTTCGGTCTCTTCCCAGGCGGCGGTTTGGCTGTTGTAGACGCGCTTGGCACCGGGGTTGATCGAGAAGCCGACGACGTCGCCCACAACCGAGGTGTCGGAGGTGCGGGCGTTCGAGCCCACATCGCCCCACCAGGTCACGCCTGCGCCGGTTCCGGCGAGGAACTGCGAAAACGCGGTGGTGCCGGGGTCGGCGTTGATCTGGTCAGCCGGATAGGCACCGGCCTTGATCAGGTCCATCACGTCCTGGATCGCCTGAACCCAGGCCGGGTTGTTGACGCGCGGCTTCATCGTTTCGGGGTCAAACAGCCATGCCGGGTCGGCAGGGTGTTTGGCATAGGCCGATGCGCGGTCCTCAAGGAAGTAGAAGCCAAAGCCGCCCCAGCCTTTCAGCGGGTCAAGGAAGCCGTAGGCCGGCTGTCCGGTCAGCGGGTCGGTCTTGCCCATGACGGCCAGCGACATGGCGTTGACATCTTCCCAATGGGTCGGCGCCTCGGCCATGCCCGAGATCGAGCCGTCGCCAAAGTAATCCTTGCGGTACGAGAAGGTATGGCAGTCGCCGTCCACCGTGATGCGGTAGGTTTTGCCTTCCCAGGTGCCGACCGGGGCCTTCAGGTAGTTCACAAGGTCGTCCGCCTCGATCTGAACCTTGACCCAATCGGGCATCTCGTCCAGCAGGCCCTTGGAGGCGGTGTCGCCTTCAAACGGTGCGCCCATTTCGATGATGTCGAAATCGACGGTGCCGGTGGCAATCGCCTGTTGCAGGCGCGGATTATAGTCGGCCTGCGCAAGGTCAACCCAGTTGATCTTGGCCCCGGTATAGGTTTCCCACGATTTCAGGAAACCGCGGAACAAAAAGTTGTGCAGGTTCTGGTTGTTCAGGCCAAGGAACGTCAGTTCGACCCCGGCAAATTCGCCTTCGGCCACATTGGCCTTGGTCGCGCCAAGGCACATTTCGCCCACTTTTTGCCAATCGGCATCGGTCGGTGACCCTGCGCCCACGCCGGGGATCTGCAAGATCGCGGCGCGGACGTCGCCATGTGCTTCGGCTGCGGCCATGCCGGGGACAAGTCCGCCCATCGCGGCCAGACCGCCGGTTGCGGCAGCGCCTTTCAGAACGCCGCGCCGGGTCAAGCCCGCGCGGACGATCTGGTTGTACAGTTCCAGTTTCATCCAAAATCCTCCCAGGTTGGTCCGCCGGTTTTGGGCGGGTTCGCAGGGGGCGGCCTGACTGCTTGACGCAGCGTCACTTTTGGACCGTTTCCCCATGGTTCGCCCGGCGGTCACCGGGCTTGCGCTTACCTTTTCAGTGAAGCCCAAGTGTGTCAATCCTCTAACATGTTAGTTCGCTTAGATGATGGACAGCACCGAGAGGCTGGGTTACCAATTTGGGACGGCAGGGGTTCAAGGGGGAACAATGGCAGAGGTCAGGATCCGGGATTTGCAGAAATCCTATGGCGCGTTGCAGGTCGTGCATGGCGTCAGTGTCGATATTCCGGATGGCGAGTTCGTGGTGCTGGTCGGGCCGTCGGGCTGTGGCAAATCCACGCTGCTGCGCATGATTGCCGGGCTGGAGGGGGTGTCCAGCGGCACGATTTCCATTGGTGACCGGATCGTCAACAACCTTCCCCCCGCGGCCCGTGACATTGCGATGGTGTTTCAGAATTACGCGCTTTACCCGCACAAGACGGTGGCGGCGAACATGTCCTTTGCGCTGAAGATGGCCGGGCTGTCCAAGGCCGAGATTGAAACCCGGGTCAACCGCGCTGCCGATATTCTGGGGCTGAAGCCCTATCTTGCCCGCTATCCGCGTGCCTTGTCGGGTGGGCAGCGGCAACGGGTCGCTATGGGGCGGGCCATTGTGCGCGACCCGCAGGTGTTTTTGTTTGACGAGCCGTTGTCGAACCTGGACGCCAAGTTGCGCGTCCAGATGCGCAGCGAAATCCGCGAGTTGCATCAGAGGTTGGGGACAACCACGGTTTATGTCACCCATGACCAGATCGAGGCTATGACCATGGCCGACCGCATCGTGGTGATGCGCGATGGCCGGATCAGCCAGATCGGCGCGCCGCTGGAATTGTATGACAACCCGGCCAATGTTTTTGTGGCGGGTTTCATCGGGTCGCCGTCGATGAACCTGTTGGAGGGGGTGGTGGCCCCGGATGGCAGTTTTGTCGGCGACGGTGTCAGTTTCCCGATGACCAAAGCTGTCGAACCCGGCCGCCGCCTGACTTATGGTGTGCGGCCCGAACATCTGGTGTTGGCCGATCAGGGACAGCCCGCGCAGGTCGTGGTCGTAGAGCCGACGGGGGCCGAGATCCATCTGGTGTTGCGCGCAGGCGGACAGGAGATGACCGTTGTCATCCGCGAGCGGCACGTTTTTACCCCCGGCCAACAGGTGTTTTTGGCCCCTCTGTCGGGCATGGTGCATCTGTTTGACACCATCACGGGCGACCGGATCTGATGCGCGCAGTCCTGTGTTTTGGCGACAGCAACACCCATGGCACCATTCCGATGCCGACGCTGGAGGGTTTGGGGCGGTTTGGCCATGAGGGGCGTTGGCCGTCGGTCATGGCGGCTGACCTGGGGCCCGGGTATGAGGTGATCGCCGAGGGGCATCCGGGCCGCACGACGGTTCTGGACGACCCGATGGAGGGCGAGCATCGCAGTGGGATCAGGGTTCTGCCGTCGCTGCTGGCCAGCCATACGCCGCTGGACATTGTCATATTAAAGCTGGGGACCAATGACCTGAAAAACTGTTTTCATGTCAGCGCCGCCGATATCGCCTTTTTCCTCGACCGTTTGGTGCGGGTGGTTCAGGGGTTTGACGCCGGGATCAGGGTTCTGGTTGTGGCCCCGCCGCCGATTGTGGAGGTGGGCTGTCTGGCCGAGATGTTCGCGGGTGCGGCCGCCAAATCGCAGCGGCTTGCGCCGGCGATCAAGGCGATGACAGAGCGGTTGGGTGTCGGCTTTTTTGACGCGGGCACGGTGATCGGGGTCAGTCCGGTGGACGGCATACATTACGAGGCGGGCGATCAGGCGACGCTGGGGCTGGCTTTGGGTCAAGTGGTGAGGGGGATGTTGGATGCTTAAAGGGTTGGACAACAGGCTGAACGCCGAGGTGCTGTTTGCGCTGCGCGCGATGGGGCATGGTGATACGCTGGTGATTGCCGATACGAACTTTCCTTCGGACAGCATTGCACGGGAAACCGTGTTGGGCGAATTGCTGCGGATGGACAATCTGACCTGTGCGCAGGCCGTCGAGGCGGTGCTGTCGGTTCTGCCGCTGGACACATTTGTCGATGATTTCGCGGGCCGGATGGAGGTGGTTGGCGATCCCAACCGCATTGAGCCGGTGCAGGCCGAGGTTCAGGCCGCCATCGACGCCGCCGAGGGTCGCCCACGGCCAATGATCGGGGTCGAGCGGTTCGATTTTTATGAGCGGGCCAAGGGGGCCTATGCGGTTATCCAGACGGGTGAACGGCGGTTCTATGGCTGTTTCATCTTTCGCAAGGGCGTGATTGCGCCAGAGGCATAAATGGGCAAAGTTGTTATTCTGGGCGTGTTTGTGGCCGACACGGCCTATCGCGCGGCACGTCAACCCAAGATGGGCGAAACGATCATGGGGCGCAGTTTCGTGCTGGGGCCGGGCGGCAAGGGATCCAATCAGGCGGTTGCGGCCGCAATGGCCGGGGCCGAGACGCATTTCATCAGCCGTCTGGGGCAGGACGCGTTCGCAGATATCGCGCTGGCCACATGGGCGCGGGCCGGGGTGCATGCCGCCATCACGCAGGATGCGGGTAGTTACACAGGTGCCGCCTATATCTTTATCGAGGACAGCACGGGCAACAATGCCATCATCATCTCGCCCGGGGCGGCGGCGGATATCGCAGTGGCGGATATCGACGCCAATGCCGGGTTGATCAGCGGGGCGCGGGTCTTTGTGACCCAGTTGGAACAGCCTATTCCGGTTGCGCTCTATGCGTTGAAACTGGCGCGGGCGGCGGGGGTGACCACGATCCTGAACCCGGCCCCTGCGGCCAGTTTGCCCGCGGGGATGCTGGCCTTTTGCGATTATGTCACGCCGAACGAAAGCGAGGCCGAGGCGCTGTGCGGGTTGGCGGTGACCACGGTGGCCGAGGCCGAGGTGGCGGCGCGGGCGCTGCGGGCGATGGGGGCGGGGGCGGCGATCATCACGCTGGGCGAGAAGGGGGCGCTTTATCATGACGGCACCCGGACCGTTCATGTGCCACCCTTCCTGGCCGGCCCCGTGGTCGAGACGACGGGGGCAGGCGACGCCTTTAACGGCGGTTTTGCGGCGGCGTTAAGCGAGGGGATGGACCCGGTTGACGCGGTCCGCTTTGGCAGCGCCACGGCGGGGATTTCGGTCACACGGGCAGGCACCGCGCCGTCAATGCCGTCGCGGGCCGAGATCGAGGCGCTGTTGAAGGCATAGGGGCGTCCAGATCTGGACGATTTTTAAAATCGTTATAAATCAGCGGGTTGGTTTTTGAAAATTAACCGGGCGTTAGGGATGTGGCCATACCGGGCGGTGGGTTCGCCCGGTCTTTTTGCCTGCGCAAAACCGGCACACCACCCACCCTACGCTGAAACGGCAGCGGCCCGCGATGCCCGACGCCTTGTAGGATGGGCAGTTCGGGGTTTCCGGCTTGCCGGAAAGGCCGGTTTGCCCATCTTGGCTGCCGCCGGGAAAAAAAGGGGGGGCGGGTTTGCACCCGCCCCCCAAGCACTCTTTACCCTGATCGAGAGCGCGATCAACTGAAGAGGAAATCCAGTACGGTCAGGTCTGCCGGGCCGGTGAGGCCGGTCAGGTTGATTGACAGGTCCAGCGATCCGTTGCCGTCAAGGTCCAGTTGGACCTGACTGCCCATCACACGGGCCTGACTGTTGCCGCCGCCGGTAAAGGCTGCGCCTTCGATATAGGCGAAGGTGCCGGTCAAAAGCCCGGCAAACTCCAGCACATCCACGCCTGAGGCAAAATCGGTGATCGTGTCCAGACCCGAGATGGCAGCGGTAAAGACAAAGTGGTCTGCCCCGGTGCCGCCGGTCTGGATGTCATTGCCCACAGCGCCGGTCAATCTGTCGTCGCCGTCGCCGCCGAACAGCTGGTTGTTGGCGCCGTTGCCGATGATCACGTTGTTTTCCGCGTTGCCGGTGCCGGACGCGGCAAGGGTGCCGGTCAGGGTCAGGTTTTCGACATTGTCGGACAGGGTCAGGCTGATGGTGGACGAGACGGTGTCGGTGCCTTCATCCGCCGCCTCGGTTACCACATCCAGACTGCTGTCGACAAAGTACAGATCGTTGCCAGTCCCGCCTTGCATGTCGTCATTGCCGCTTTCGCCGTTCAGCGTGTCATTCCCGGCGTCGCCCGTCAGCGTGTCATTGCCAGTGCCGCCCAACAGCAGGTTGTGGCCGGTGTTGCCTGTCAGGATATTGGCCGAGGTGTTGCCAGTGCCGTTCAGATCGCCCACCCCGGTCAACGTCAGGTTTTCAAGGAAGTTGCCAAGGGTATAGGTCAGGCTGGCCTGAACCGTATCGATGCCGCCGGTCGAGGTTTCGACCAGTCTGTCGGTGGTGGCGTCGACGACATAGGTGTCGTTGCCGTCGCCGCCGGTCATGCTGTCATTGCCCGACCCGCCGTCCAGCGTATCGGCCCCCGACCCGCCAAAGATCGTGTCATTGCCCGCCTGACCCGCCAACAGGTTCGCGCCGGTGTTGCCGGTCAGGGTATTTGCGCCTGCGTTGCCGGTGCCGGACAGGGTATCGCCGCCAGTCAGGGTCAGGCCTTCGAAATTGTCCAGCAGGGCATAGCTGATGGCGGATTGCACCACATCAGTGCCGCCGTTGAACGCCTCGGTGGCCACATCGCCTGCGGCGTCAATGACATAGCTGTCATTGCCAGTGCCACCGTTCATGCTGTCATTGCCCTCGCCACCGTTCAGGGTGTCGTTGCCCGACCCGCCAAACAGGGTATCGTTACCCTCTTGCCCGGTCAGGATATTGGCGCCGGTGTTGCCGGTTAGGACGTTGTCATCGCTGTTGCCGGTGCCGTGGATGCCCATGGTGCCGATCAGCGTCAGATTTTCGATATTAAGGCCCAGCGCATAGGTGACCGAGGCATTGACCTGATCGGTGCCTTGGCCCGCCTCTTCGATCACCACGTCCTGAACCGAGTCCACGACATAGGTGTCGCTGCCGGTACCGCCGGTCAGCACATCGATACCCGACCCGCCATCCAGCGTGTCGGCCCCGGCAAGGCCTGTCAGGGTGTCATCGCCTGTGCTGGCGGACAACAGGTTGTTCCCGCTGTTGCCCAGCATCATGTTGTCTTCGGTGTTGCCGGTGCCGTTGATATTGGCCGTGCCCAACAGTTCGATATTCTCGACAAAGTTGGCAAGGGTGACCGTGACTGAGGCGCGTACGGTGTCGGTGCCGCTGTTGATGCCCTCGATCACCTTGTCCAGCGCATCATCGACATAATAGACATCGTCGCCGGAGCCGCCATACAGACTGTCTTTGCCAGCGCCGCCATCCAGTGTGTCATGGCCCGCGTCGCCATAAAGGCTGTCGATCCCGGCAAGGCCGGACAGGGCATTGTCACCGACATTGCCGGTCAGGGCGTTGGCCAGCGCATTGCCGGTGCCGTTCAGGTTGTCGGTGGTGGACAGGGTCAGGTTTTCGAACTCGGCCGCAAGGATATAGGTGATGCCGGCCAGAACGGTGTCGGTGCCACCGCCGGTCGCCTCGACCAGGGTGTCGGCGTTGCCTTCGACAAGGTAGGTGTCGTTGCCGGTACCACCGACAAGGCTGTCGATGCCAATCCCGCCGGACAGCGTGTCATTGCCATTGCCGCCAAGGATCGTGTCGGCCCCGGCTTCACCGCTGAGCAGGTTATTGCCCGCGTTGCCGGTCAGGGTGTTGTTCTGGTCATTGCCGGTGCCCGCGATATGGGCGGTGCCGGTCAGGATCAGCGCTTCGATATCCTCATTCAGGGTCCAGGTGATGGAGGCGCTGACCGTGTCATTGCCTTCGGCGGCCAGTTCGGTGGTCTGGTCGCCCACGTTGTCGACGATGTACAGATCGTGGCCCGCGCCACCGGTCAGGCTGTCAACGTTCAGGCCGCCGTCCAGCGTATCGGCGCCGCCATCGCCCAGCAGGGTATCGTCGCCCGCAGCGCCCAGCAGCGCGTTGCTGCCCGCGGTGCCGGTGATCGTGTTGGCCGAGGCGTTGCCGGTGCCGTTCAGGATGCCTGCGCCCGACAGGGTCAGGTTTTCGACATAAAGGCCAAGGGTATAGCTGACCGTGCTGAGGACCGTATCGATGCCGCCGGTCGACAGTTCGGTGATCTTGTCGCCTATCGCGTTGACGGTATAGCTGTCGTCATCGGCCCCGCCGGTCATGCTGTCATTGCCGTCGCCGCCGTTCAGCGTGTCGTTGCCGTCACCGCCAAACATCGTGTCATTGCCCGCCAGCCCGGAAAGGACGTTTGCGCCGTCATTGCCGGTCATGCGGTTGGTAAAGCTGTTGCCGGTGCCGTTGATGGCCGCGCTGCCGATCAGGATCAGATCCTCTAGATAGGTTGACAGGGTATAGGTCAGCGCGGTCATGACGGTGTCCAGACCGCCCTTGTTTTCCTCGATGATCACATCGCCTGCGCTGTCGACGACATAGGTGTCGCTTTCGGTGCCGCCGACCATGCGGTCGTTGCCATCACCGCCGTCCAGCGTGTCATTGCCGCCCATGCCGATCAGGGTGTCATTGCCGTCCATGCCCAGCAGCAGGTTGGCGCCGCGCTGGCCAAGGGTGCCCACGGACCCGGTGTTGCCGGTCATCACGTTGTTCAGGCTGTTGCCGGTGCCGACGATGTCGAACATGCCCGCCATGGTCATGTTTTCAAAATCGTCACCAAGGGTCCAGTTCATCTGGGTGATGATGGTGTCGGTGCCTTGGCCTGCCTGTTCGGTCACGGTGTCCAGAACGGTTGTGGTCACAAGGCCGACGGTCACCACGGTGCTGTCGACGTAGTAGGTGTCGTTGCCGACCCCGCCGACCATTGTGTCGACGCCGGTGGCACCGTTCAGGGTGTCATTGCCCAGCCCGCCGTACAGGGCGTTGTTCATCATGAACTCGCCGGTCAGATTGTCGTTGAAGGCCGAACCGATCAGGTTCTGGATCCCCGACAGAACATCTGCCGCCGCATGTCCGCCCGAGCCGAAACCGGTGATCAGGTTCATGGTCACGCCGGCATCGGAATTGGCATAAGACACGGTGTCATCGCCGTTGCCGCCGTCGATGGTGTCGGCCCCGGCGCCGCCGATCATCAGGTTGTCAAAATTGTTGCCGGTCAGGCTGTCTGCTCCGGCGCCGCCGATCACATTCTCGATCGAGGTGAAGGTGTCGCCGGTCGCATCGCCGCCCGTAGCGGTGTTGAGAAGAAGATTGATGCTGACCCCGGCCACCGAGGTCGAGTAATCGACCGTGTCGGAACCGTCGCCGCCGATGATGCTGTCAGCCCCGGCGCCGCCCGAAAAGATGTTGTCGTCGGCATTGCCGATCAGGGTGTCATTGAAGGCCGAGCCGCGCACACCTTCGATCGAGATCAGGGTGTCGGTGCCTTCGATGCTGGTGACGGTGCCGCTGGACAGATCAATGGTCAGCGCCACGGTCGAGGCGCTGACATCGAACATGTCGATGCCGTCGCCGCCGTCCAGCACGTCATTGCCCGCGCCGCCCGACAAGAAATCGTTGCCGTCGCCACCATAAAGCGTGTCAATACCCGCGCCGCCAAAAAGCGCGTCGTCGCCTGCGGCACCGGTCAGGATGTTGTTGCCGGTCGTGCCGGTCAGCGCGTCATTGGCAGCCGAGCCGATGGCATTTTCAAACCCCGAGATGACGTCGCCGGTCGCATTGCCACCGGTGGCAGTGTTGGTGCCAAGGTTGACCACCACGCCGTCAACCGATCCGGTATAGTCGATCACGTCAGCCGTTCCGGTGGACCCGTCCAGCGTATCCGCCCCGGCGCCGCCGTTCACGATGTCATTGCCTGACCCGCCAAAAAACGCGTTGTTGCTGGCATCGCCCACCAGCGTGTCGTCAAAGTTCGAGGCAACAATGCCCTCGATACCGACCAGAACATCGCCTGCGGCATCCCCGGCAAAGGTCTGGGTGGACAGATCGAACACCAGCCCGGCCGTCGCGGTCGAATAGTCGACCATGTCGACGCCTGCGCCGCCGTCGATGCTGTCAGCCCCTGCGCCACCCGTGATGCTGTCATTGCCGTCGCCGCCAAACAGCGTGTCAGTCCCGGTGCCACCGAACAGGGCATCATTGCCCAATCCGCCGATCAGGATGTTGGCATTGCCGTCGCCGGTCAGGGTATCGTTGAAATCGGACCCGAACGCATCTTCGAACCCGGTGATCACGTCGGACGCGGCATGGCCACCCGACACGACATTCGTGCCCAGATTGACCGAGACCCCGGCATTGGACCCGACATAGCTGATCACATCGTCGCTGCCCGTGCCGCCATCCAGCGTGTCGGCCCCGACACCGCCGTTCAGCGTGTCATTGCCGGCGCCGCCGTACAGCGCGTTGGCCACAGCGTCGCCGGTCAAGCTGTCATCAAAGCCCGAGCCGAAGACATATTCGAACCCGGTCACGCTGTCGCCTGCCGCATCGCTGCCGGTGTTGAGATTGGTGGTCAGGTTGACCGTGACACCCGCCCCGGCATCGGTATAGCTGACCGTGTCGATGCCTGACCCGCCATCCAGCGTATCTGCCCCGCCCGCACCGGTAACCGTATCATTACCACCGCCTGCAAAAAACACGTTGGCGGCCGAACTGCCGACAAGGGTGTCGTTCAGGTTCGAGGCGACCAGGCCCTCGATGCTGGTCAGGACATCGCCTGCGGCGTCGCCCGCAAAGACACCGGTTTCGAAGTTGATGTTCAGCGCGGTGCCTGAGGATGAATAATCGGCCACGTCGGTGCCGTTGCCACCAAACAGCTGATCAGCCCCGGCCCCGCCAATCAGCGTGTCATTGCCGTCACCGCCGGTCAGCGTGTCGGCCGAGCTGCCGCCAAACAGGACGTTGGCATTGCCGTCACCGGTCAGCATGTCGGAACTGCTGGTGCCGATCAGGTTGTCGATCCCGGTCAGGGTATCGCCTGCCGCATCGCCGCCCGCGGCGGCCCCGCCCAGGGTGATGGTCACGCCCGCGCCGGAGGCCGAGTAGTCGGCCGTGTCGGTGCCGGTGCCGCCGTCCAGCACGTCTGCGCCGACGCTGCCCATAAGGGTGTCTGCCTCGGAGCCGCCAAAGGCGGTGTCATTGCCGCCGCCGCCGTCGATGATGTCGGCCCCGGTATTGCCCCAGATCACGTTGGCGCTGCTATCGCCGGTCAGGGTGTCATTGCTGCCCGACCCGGACAGGTTTTCAAACCCGGACAGCAGGTCGCCTGCGGCGTCGCCGCCGCTGTAGGTGCTGGTGCCCATGTTGACCGACACGCCGCTGGCGGAGGTCGAATAGTCGACGGTATCGTTGCCCGACCCGCCATCAAGGCTGTCTGACCCCACGCCGCCCGACAGGGTGTCGTTGTCATTGCCGCCAAAAATCGTGTCATTGCTGGTATTGCCGCGCAGGCTGTCATTGCCTGCTGCCCCGGTCAGGGTGCTGACCAGTGCCCCGGCGATGATCGTGTCGCTGAACGCGCTGCCGATCAGGATGCCGATATTGCTGATTACATCGCCGTCTGCATCGCCGCCCGTGCCGGCCCCGCCGCCCACGGTGATGCTGATGCCTGCGGTCGAGCCCGAGTAATCGGTGGTGTTGACGCCCGTGCCGCCGTCCAGTGTGTCAGCCCCGGCGCCGCCGATCAGGGTGTCATTGCCAGTGCCGCCAAAGAGTGCGTTTGCCACGGCGTTGCCGGTCAGGGTGTCATTTGAGCCCGAGCCGATGACGGCCTCGACCGTGCCGGTGATGATCACGTCGCCTGCGGCGTCACCGCCTGACAGGGCAAGCGTGGTCAGGTTGACAGACACGCCCGATGCCGAGGCTGCGTAGTCGATGGTGTCAAAACCTGCGCCACCGTCCATGCTGTCGGATCCGGTGCCGCCGATCAGGGTGTCGTTGGCATCGCCGCCAAACAGGGTGTCGTTGCCGGCAAGGCCGGACAGAATATCGGACCCGGCAGCACCGGTCAGGACGTTGGCCACGCCGTCGCCGGTCAGCGTGTCGTTCAGGGATGATCCGGTCAGGTTTTCGATGGTTGCGGCTGTGATGCGGTCACCTGCGGCATCGCCCCCGGTGCCCGTGTTGCTGGTCAACGAGACGTTGACGGCCGCAGTCGAGCCGGAATATTCCAGCGTATCAGTGCCCGAGCCGCCATCCAGGCTGTCGTTGCCGGCCCCGCCGGTCAGTGTGTCATTGCCCGACCCGCCGAACAGAGAGTCGATGCCGCCGTTGCCGTTCAGCCAGTTGGCATTGGCATCCCCTGTCAGCGTATCGTTGAAGGCCGAGCCAAGGATCGCCTCCAGCGTCGCGGTCACAAGAATATCGCCGGTGCCGTGGCCGCCGGTGACGGTGTTGGACAGCAGGTTGACGTTGACGCCAGCGTTCGAGGCTGAATAATCCAGCCAGTCAAATCCTGCGCCGCCATTGATGCTGTCGTTTCCGACATCCCCGATCAGGGTATCGGCGCCATCGCCGCCAAACAGGCTGTCATTGCCGGTGCCGCCGTTCAGAAGATCGTTGCCCAGATCACCTGTGAGGTTGTCGTTGCCGCCATATCCGCTGACAATGTCGTCGGTTGTGGTGCCCGTGAGGGTGTCGTTTGCTATTGTGCCATCAACCGTCGCCATAACCATCTCCTTACAACCGACCAATGTCGGAACTCACGGGCAGAACAATTCATGGTCGGGCTTAGGGGGCGGTTCGGGCAAAAGTTTGGCCCGGATCGAGAAATTCGCGTTCAAATTGAGCCAATTTTGTGGCAAACAGGGCAAAGGGTTTGGTGTGGGTGGCCGGATGGTCAGAGATTATTGCGTCAATTGCCGGAAGGGCGCGTTGATTCCCCGGGCATTGCGGTCTAGGTCTGGGCGATGATCACGCAAAAGATGAAATACGCCCTCAAAGCACTGCTGACGCTGGCTGACGAGGCGCAGCAGCCCGAACCACAGGCGCTGACGATCGAAGAGATCGCCAGGCGGTCGGGTGCGCCGAAACGGTTTTTGGAACATATCCTGCTGGAAATCCGCAATGCCGGGATCGTTGGATCGACGCGGGGGCGGGCGGGGGGGTATCAGCTGATCAAGGCACCAGAGCAGGTGTCGGTGTCAGAACTGCTGCGGATGATCGACGGGCCGATTGCGCCCCTGGCCTGTCTGTCGCGCCGGGCTTACCAACGCTGCGACGATTGCAAGGATGAGACGACCTGCCGGATCCGCAAGGTGTTTGCCGAGGTGTTTTATTCCTATCTGGTGCTGATCGAAAGCCTGACTCTGGCCGATGTCCAGCGGTCGGATGAGGTGGCGGATCAATTGCTGCGCGCCTGAGGGTGCAAAGGCGGGGCGGGTGCTGCCCGGATTTTGCCGTGGCGACATTCGGGTTGAGCCACCCTTTGTTTCGCGATGTCGGGCGGGCGGTGGGTTGCACCCACCCTACACCTGCATCAGCGCCCGGTCACCCAGTTGCCAAGGGCTGCCAGCCGGGATGGCGGGGTGTTATGGACCGTCTCACGGAAATCGGCGGCGTCATAAAGCGCGGTCATGGCGTGGACGCCCAGCCAGCGCAGGGGTTCAGGCTCCCACTGGCGAACTTGGCGGTTGACCCATGGCAGGTGGGTCAGGGCGGTGTCGCGGCCCAGCGCCAGATCCGCAAGAGTTTGGCCCGCAAGGTTGGCAGTGCTGACGCCCACGCCGACATAGCCGCCCGCCCAGCCAAGGCCCGTTTCGGGGTCGAGCCCGACACTTGCGCACCAGTCGCGCGGCACGCCGAGGACGCCGCACCAGGCGTGATCGACGCCGAAGGGAATGGTGGCCGGGAAATGGCGGTGCAGGATTTCGGTCAGGCGGCGGATGGTTTCGGCATCGGGCGCGCCGTTGCGGTCCATGGCCGAGCCAAAGAGATAGGGCACGCCGCGCGCCCCGACAGTGATACGTCCCTCGCGCGTGCGTTGGCAGTAGCAGTACGAGTTGTAAAAGTCGTGGAACAGTTCGTGGCCCTGCCAGCCGATCTGGGCCCAAACCTCGGGCGGGAGGGGCGGTGTGGCGATCTGGGCCGAATTCAGCGGCAGCCAGTCGCGTTTGTGCCCCTTGATGCCCGCGGTGAAGCCTTCGGTGGCGCGCAGGATGATGGGGGCGCGGACAAGGCCGCGGCGGGTGGTCACCACGCCCTTTTGGTATTCGGTGACGGCGGAATCCTCGACGATCCTGACGCCCATGCGTTCCACGGCATCGGCGAGGCCCCGCACCAGTTTGGCCGGTTGAACGCGGGCCATGCCGGACATGACCAGCGCCCCAAGCGTGCCGGGGATATTGAGGCGCGCGCGGCTTTCGTCGCGGCCGATTTCGCGGGCGCGGTGACCTTCGCCCCATGTCTGGTGTTCGGTCAGGGTATTGCGCAGGCGGGCCATATGGGCCGGGTGGGTGGCGACGCATACCTCGTCAGTGCGCAGGATGTCGGCGTCGATGCCTTCGACACCTGCCACACGGATCACCTCCTCGACTGTGGTTTCGAGGGCGGCGGCCATGGCAAGCACGGCCTGACGCGAGGAGGTCGCGGCATAGCGTTCGTGGTTCCAGGACAGCGTGCCCATCAGCCAGCCGCCGTTGCGGCCTGAGGCACCGAAACCGGCGAAATCCTTTTCAATCACCAGCACATCCAGCGCAGGTTGGGCCTGTTTCAGATAATAGGCCGCCCAAAGGCCGGTATAGCCAGCGCCGATGATGGCGACGTCGGCGGTGGTATCGCCGTCCAGTGCGGGGCGGCGGGTTTTGGGCAGGCCGATATCGGCATACCAGAAGGACACGTCACCGATTGTGGTCATGGCATCAGGCTTTCTGCAGGCTGTGGATCAAGGAGGCGCCGCACGGCGGCGGTGGCGGTGCGGGCGGTCAAGTGGGCAGCTTTGAACCAGCCCCGGACGGCAGAGGAAAGGTCAGACCCGGCAAAGGCCAGACGACAGCGCGGGGCCCGGTGTTCGGTGGCATGGGCGGGCAGTTCGGTCAGGCGGGGCGAGACCCGGGTGCCACGGGCAAAGGGATCGGCGCACCAGATGTGCCAGACGAGCCAGTCGTGGTCGAGGTAGCTGGCCTTGGGGAAGGCGGCGGTCAGGGCCGCGCGGACGCTGTCCGCCGTTGGGTCGCCGGTTGCATCGTGAAGGCCAAAGCCGATCAGCAGGGTGGCGCCGTCGGGCAGGGCGCGGTTGGCATAGATCCAGCACAGGCCCGCCGCCTGACCCGTCGCCAAGTGGCCGGGTTTGGGGCTGGGTTCGGAACTGCGAGCGCGGATCAGCAATTTCAGGGC
>JANNAF010000419.1:0-17097 GCA_031384005.1 Rhodobacterales bacterium
TGTCGACCTATTACGCCGACCTGACGACCGAGGTGTTTCACCGTCAGGTCGCCCGCCACGCCATCGGCACCGATGTGGCGGATATGGAAGACACCCTGCAACGCATCTATGAACGTGAACACAAGTTCCCCGGGTCCTATCTGCGTCGGGCCCAGACCGGGTTTGATACCGCCATCTGGGACCTGCGCGGCAAACTGGCGGGTAAGCCGGTGGTCGAACTGTTGGGCGGCACCCCCGGCCCGCTGCGCGCCTATGCCAGTTCGATGAAGCGTGACATCACCCCGCAGGACGAGGCTGCGCGGTTCGTGAAACTGCGCGACGACCATGGCTTCACCGCCTTCAAATGGCGCGTTGGCGCCGAATGTGGCCGCGGTCAGGACGAATGGCCGGGCCGCACTGAACAGGTTATTCCCACTGTTGCCAAGGCTTTGGGCGACGGCATTGACAAATTGGTTGATGCCAATTCCTGTTACGCCCCCGCCCGCGCCATCGAGGTGGGCCACATCCTGCAAGACAACGGCATCATCCATTTCGAGGAGCCTTGCCCCTATTGGGAATATGACCAGACCGCCGAGGTCCGCGCAGCACTGGACATCGATATCACGGGCGGCGAACAGGATTGCGAACTGTCGTCCTGGCAATTGATGATCGAACACCGGTCCGTCGATATTCTGCAACCCGACGTGATGTATATGGGCGGCATTGCCCGTACCTTGATGGTCTGCGACATGGGCCGCAAGGCAGGCCTGCCGATCACCCCCCATGCCGCCAACCTGTCCTTGGTGACCATGTGCACCATGCATCTGTTGAGGGCGATCCCGAACCCCGGTAAGTATCTGGAGTTTTCGATCGAGGGGCCCGATTATTACCCGTGGCAGGACGACTTGTTCCTGAACGATCCCTACCGGATCACGGATGGCCATGCGACGGTGTCCGCCGAACCGGGCTGGGGGGTTCAGATCAACCCAGCCTTCCTTGAAAACTGCAATTACCGGGTCACAACACTATGAAAACCATCGTTATCACCGGGGCCGGATCAGGCATTGGCCGCGCCACCGCGCAGGCCTTTTTGGCGGCAGGTTGGGCGGTGGGCTTGATCGGTCGCCGCGCCGAGGCCCTGACCGAAACGGCAGCAGGCAACCCCAATGCCATAGTGCTGCCTTGCGATGTGACCAATCCAGCCGAGGTGGACGCCACCTTTGCCACGGTCGCGGCCCATGGCCCGCTGGACGCGTTGTTCAACAATGCGGGCATGTCGGCCAAAGGGGCCCCGATTGACGAGATCCCGGTCGAGACTTGGCTGGCGGTCTGCAACACCAACATCACGGGCATGTTCCTGTGTGCCCGTGCCGCCTTTGGCATCATGCGCCACCAGTCGCCGCAGGGCGGGCGCATCATCAACAACGGGTCAATCTCGGCCCATGTGCCGCGCCCGGGGTCGACGCCTTATACCATGTCCAAACATGCGGTGACCGGTCTGACACGCACCGTGGGTCTGGATGGCCGCGCCTTCAACATCGCCTGCGGTCAGATCGACATCGGCAATGCCCTGACCGAAATGGCCCGCGCCCAGACCATGGGTGTGCCGCAGGCCGATGGCCGCATCGCTGTTGAACCGACCATGGATGTGGCCGATGTGGCGGCGGCGGTCTTGCACATGGCCAACCTGCCGTTGACCGTGAATGTGCCCTTCATGACCATCATGGCGCGCGACATGCCCTATATCGGACGCGGATAGGGCTTTGCGCAGGACTGACGCGGGCGTAGGGCGGGGTTAACCCCGCCGACCCCGTCTTTCGTTCGCCGACCCCGTCAGTCCTTGGCCTGATGTGGCATTCCGTGTCGGTACAGGTCAATCACCGCATACAAGACCAGCAAGGCCGACAGGCCCCCGGTCACGATCAGCGTCAGCACAACAGCCTGTGTCTCCCACATGATGCACCCCTTTTTGGATCATCTGCCACAACAGTTCACCAGTTTACTGCGGCATTTCCATTGCAACACGCAACAATCGCCAGCCGCCCACCACTCCCACGTCGCCATCATACCGCGAAATGGTTGGCCGTTCCTTGATATAGGTTAACCTGCAACGGCTGTACCGGGGCTGGCCTGCTGTGCGGCGACGCTTTTTGCGTGCCGGTGTCGGCCCGCGGCTTGCGGCCTGTCCGATTGCCTGACACGCTGGCCAAAACCGCCCAATCAGCCCCCCCGCCCCGAGGATGCCATGACCCTGCGTGACCCCGCCTTTACCGCTGCCGGCCGTTTCTGGCGCGGCAACCTGCACACCCATTCAACCCGGTCCGATGGTGTGCTGTTACCCGAGGAGGTGTGCCGCCGCTACCGCGACGAAGGCTATGACTTTCTGGCGCTGACGGATCATTTTGTCGGCCATTACGGTTATCCCATCGTCGATACCGTGCCGATGCGGACCAACCGCTTTACCACCATTCTGGGCGCCGAACTGCATTCCGGTGCCATGGCGAATGGCGAGTTGTGGCATATTCTGGCCGTCGGCCTGCCCGCAGGCTTTGCGCCCTCGAACTCGCCCTCCTTTCTGCCTTTGGCCGATCAGGAAACCGGTCCCGACATCGCCGCCCGCGCCGTCGCAGCCGGGGCCTTTGTCGCCATCGCTCATCCGCAGTGGTCGGGCCTGACGATCGAGGATGCCCGCAGCATCGCGTCGGCCCACGCGGTCGAGATCTATAACCACGGCTGCGCCACCGGCTGTGACCGTCCCGACGGTTTCATGCTGGCCGACCAATTGCTGACCGAAGGCCGCCGCCTGACCCTGATCGCCACCGATGACGCCCATTTTTCCGAGCCGGACCATTTTGGCGGCTGGGTCATGGTGAAATCGGCAGCGAACGAGCCAGAGGCGCTGTTGACCGCACTGAAGGCCGGGCATTTCTATTCCTCGCAGGGGCCGGAATTGCGCGATGTGCGGATCGAGGACGGCCATCTGGTGGTGGAATGCTCGGCTGTGGCGTCTATCGTGGCCATCGGTTGGGGGACGGGGGCCAAGGCGGTGCATGGCCACTCGCTGACGCGGGGGGCGGTGCCGCTGGAGCGGTTGAACAACTCGCCCTGGGTGCGGGCCGCGGTGATTGACGCGGCAGGCAAGCGGGCATGGTCGAACCCGATCTGGACAGGGGCATCCGCCGCGAACCCAAGGGTGGCGCAAGGATGATGGGCAAACCTCAGGCAGCGGGCAGGCCCGCAGCCTGAGAACTGCCCATCCTACAAGGGGCGAACATGGTTAAGGGTTCCTTACCGAAAAAAGGTAAGGCTCTGCTTCTATGGCATTTTGCAAAGTGTCCGCACGTGGACACGCAAAACTGCGTCGCCACCAGATCAGCGGTGGCCGCAGTACTGGACCATCAGGAACCGTGGTGATCAAGGCGCGTGACCTCGCCATCGGCCACGATCTATCCGCCGAGTCTTGGCGATTTTCCATACGTGCCAGCCGATAGACTTGGCACGAGGGTCTGTGGGTTTGGGGCGGCCACCGGAACTACGACTGGCCGCATGGATCACCACTGTCGGGTCACAAGTCAGGGTCTGCCACAGGCACGGGGGCGGCAGATTGGCCGCCCGGTCCCGAAGAGCGACCTATCGCCCCAGGCAGGGGGAATTGCCGTTGCTGGCCCAGTGCCGGTCAGTTCCCCAATATCCCCGGCAGCCGCAAACCATGCTCCTGCGCGCAATCAAGGGCGATGGCATAGCCTGCATCGGCGTGGCGCATCACCCCTGTTGCCGGGTCGTTCCACAAAACGTTTCCGATCCGCCGCGCCGCATCCTCGGTACCATCGGCACAGATCACCATGCCGGAATGTTGGCTGAAACCCATGCCAACCCCGCCGCCATGGTGCAGACTGACCCAAGTCGCCCCCGAGGCCGTGTTCAAAAGGGCGTTGAGCAGCGGCCAATCGCTGACCGCGTCCGATCCGTCCTTCATCGCCTCCGTCTCGCGGTTGGGGCTGGCGACCGAGCCGGAGTCGAGGTGATCGCGGCCAATCACAACCGGGGCTTTCAACTCGCCCGTGCGCACCATCTCGTTGAACATCAGACCGGCCTTGTGACGCTCACCCAGCCCGATCCAGCAGATGCGGGCGGGCAGACCCTGAAAGGCGATGCGGTCGGCGGCCATGTCCAGCCAGCGGTGCAGATGGGCATTGTCAGGGAACAGACGCTTCATCGCGGCATCGGTGGCGTGGATATCGGCAGGATCGCCGGACAGGGCCACCCAGCGGAAGGGGCCGATGCCCCGGCAAAACAGCGGGCGAATATAGGCAGGCACGAAACCGGGAAAGGCAAAGGCGTTTTCCAGCCCCTCATCCTTGGCGACCTGGCGGATGTTGTTGCCATAGTCGAGTGTTGGGACGCCGGCATTCCAGAAATCGACCATCGCCGCGACATGGGTTTTCATGCTGGCACGGGCGGCGCGTTCGACCGATTTGGGATCGGTTTCGCGGGCGGCCTTGGCCTGTTCGACCGTCCAGCCCTGTGGCAGATAGCCGTTCAGCGGGTCATGGGCTGAGGTTTGATCTGTCACGATATCAGGGCGATGGCCGCCGTTCTTCATGCGTTTCACCAGTTCGGGAAAGACATCGGCGGCATTGCCGAGCAGGCCCACCGATTTGGCCTCGCCCTTCGCGGTCCAACCGTCGATCATCGCCAAAGCCTCGTCCAGCGTGCGGGCCTTGGCGTCGACATAGCGGGTGCGGATCCGGAAATCGATGCGGGTTTCGTCACATTCCACCGCCAGACAGCAGGCGCCCGCCATGACGGCGGCCAAGGGTTGCGCCCCGCCCATGCCGCCAAGTCCCCCGGTCAAAATCCATTTTCCCGTAAGGTTACCTTGATAGTGCTGGCGTCCGGCCTCGGCAAATGTCTCGTAAGTTCCCTGCACAATCCCTTGAGTTCCAATGTAAATCCAGGAACCCGCCGTCATCTGGCCATACATCGCCAGACCCTTTTTGTCCAATTCGTTGAAATGGTCCCAGGTCGCCCAATGTGGCACAAGGTTCGAGTTCGCGATCAGCACGCGGGGTGCATCCTTGTGGGTGCGAAACACGCCTACCGGCTTGCCGGACTGAACCAACAGGGTTTCGTCGTCGTTCAGGGTTTTCAGCGTTGCGACGATCTTGTCGAAATCCTCCCATGTCCGGGCGGCACGGCCGATGCCACCATAGACCACCAGTTCATGTGGGTTCTCGGCCACGTCCGGATGCAGGTTGTTCATCAGCATCCGCATCGGCGCCTCGGTCAGCCAGCTTTTGGCGGTGATCGTGGTGCCGGTGGCGGGATAGATGTCGCGGGTGTTATGGCGGGTCATAGTGTCCTCATGGGCAGATGGCTGGCAATGATGTTGCGTTGGATTTCCAAAGAGCCTTCGAAAATCCGCATGATGCGGCAATCGCGGGCAAGGCGTTCAAGGGGGAAGTCGCGGGTGAAGCCGATGCCGCCATGGATCTGCAAGGCGGCATCGGTGATCCGCCCGACCATTTCGCTGGCAAAAAGTTTGGCCATCGCGGCGGCTTGGGTGAAACGCTGCCCCACGTGACGCAGGCGGGCCGCCTCCAGCGCCAACAGGCGGGCGGCCTGCAGGTCGGTGGCCATGTCAGCCAGTTGCCAGCGGATCCCCTGACGGCTGGCCAACGCAACGCCGCCGATCAGACGCGACCCAGACCATTCTACAGCCAGATCATAGGCTTGCTGGGCGATCCCGATGCACATTGCGGCCACCTCGACCCGGCCATTGTCCAACACCTTCATCGCGGTGCGAAAACCGGTTCCCTCGGGACCAACGCGGTTTTGCGCAGGCACAAACAGGTCAAGGTCCAGCTCCCAAACATGACCACCGGGCGGGCCCATGGTGCGTTCGATCCGGCCCGGCACCAGACCGGGCGTGCCCTTGTCCACGACAACGGCCGAAATCCCGCGGTGCGCTGCATCGGGGTCGGTCACCGCATAGACCACCAGAAAATCGGCCACACCGCCGTTCGAGATAAAGCATTTGCGGTCCTTCAGGCGGAAACCGTCGCCTTCGCGCGTGGCGCGGGTACGCATGTCGGCGGGGTTGGAACCGGCATTGGGTTCGGTCAGGGCAACGGCCCCCAGGCTGTGGCCTATGGCCGCCGCGGGCAGATAGCGGGCCTGCTGGGTGGCATCCCCGCCACAGGCGATACTGTCCGTGGCAAGGTAATGTGCCGTCAAAACCGAGGCTGTGGATCCGCAAGACCCGGCGACAACTTCAACTGCCTTCAACAGCGTCTGCGCCGACAGGCCCGGCCCATAGGGCGCAGGAAGGTTTGCACCCATCAGTCCCAGATCGGCCAAAGCGGCGATCTGGGCATGGACAAATGCCCCGGAATCGTCGGTTTCCGCCGCTTTGGGTGCGATTTCGCGGGCGCAAAACGTGGTGAGCATGGCCACAAAGGCGCGCTCTTCGTCGGTCAGCATGTGAAATGGGTCAGTCATGGGCGATCCCCAGACGTGCCAGAATTGCCGATCCGTCAGCCCATCTGTGCGAAAACGGGGGTCTTGGGCGGTGTCGGGCTGGCCGATCAGGTCACACAGCGACAGCCACTGCCGATCGCCCAGAACCGCGATGACGGCCTGACCATCTGATGTGGCAAAGCAGCCAAAGGGCGTGGACAGTGGATGACGGTTGCCAATCCGCTGCGGTTCGCGGCCCGCATAGAACTGCACGGCATGGGACGTGGGCCGCAACGAGAAAAGCGCATCAAACATCGCCACATCCAACGTCGCCCCAACCCCGGTGCGGTCGCGTTGATGCAGGGCCGCAAGGATCGACCATGAGGCATAAAGGCCAGCCATCAGATCACCATCACTTTCCCCCACCTTCAGCGGGGGTCCGCCCTCCTCTCCTGTGGCGGCCATCAGGCCGGACATCGCTTGGGCCACAAGGTCATAGGCCGGCAGATGTGCACAGGGGCCGGTTTGGCCAAATCCTGAAATCGAGGCATAGATCAAACTTGGCCTTGTCCGCCGCAACTCGGGCCCCAGACCCCGGCGGCTGGCGGTGCCGGGGCGAAAGTTTTCAACGATAACATCGTATTGCAATGCGATCTTGCGGGCGGTTTCCTGCGCCTTGGCGTCCTTCAGGTCCAGAACAATCGACTGCTTGCCCCGGTTCATCAGGGTGAACAGCGCGCTTTCACCCTGCGCAAAAGGGCCGATATGGCGGTAGTCGTCGCCCTGCGATGGTTCCAGTTTGATCACCTCGGCCTCCAGATCGGCCAGCAATGCGGTGCAGAACGGCCCCGCCATGACGCGGGTCAGATCCAGAACGCGCAGGCCGTCCAAGGGTGTCATCACAGCACCGGCAAAGCAGTGCCCGCCGCCCTGGCCAGCGTGCCCGAGCCGATCAGGCGGGCAGCAGCCGCAAGATCCGGTGCCAGATAGCGATCGTCGCCCAGCGTGGCCACATCCTGCCGCAACCGGGTCACAACAGCCTGCAACGGGGCCGATGTGGGCAAAGGAGCACGAAAATCAATGCCTTGCGCAGCACAAATCGCCTCGACCCCCAGAATGACATTCAGATTTTCCACCATCTTGCCCAACCGCCGTGCGCCATGGGCGGCCATGGACACATGATCCTCTTGGTTGGCCGAGGTGGGGGTGCTGTCGATCACGGTTGGATGGGCAAGGTGCTTGTTCTCGCTCATCAGCGCGGCTGTTGTCACCTCGGCAATCATCAACCCCGAGTTCAGACCGGGGCGGGGCGTCAAAAAGGCCGGCAGATCGAAGGACAGGACGGGATCAACCATCAATGCCACCCGCCGCTGCGCAATCGCACCAATTTCTGACAGGGCCATCGCCATCATATCGGCAGCAAAACCAACAGGTTCTGCGTGAAAGTTGCCACCTGACACGATCATGCCGGCGCCGGTCAGAACCAGCGGGTTATCGGTCACGGCATTGGCCTCAATCTCCAGCGTATGGGCCGCCATGCGCAAAACGTCCATCGCGGCGCCGGTCACCTGCGGCTGGCAGCGGATGCAGTAAGGGTCTTGCACTCGGCTGTCGCCAATTCGGTGGCTCTCGCGGATCACCGATCCGTCCAGCAGGGCCCGCAACACTGCGGCCGCCTCGATCTGCCCCGCATGACCGCGCAAGGCATGTATCTCGGGGTGCAGGGGCGCGGTCGATCCCATGATGGCATCGGTGGACAAGGCAGATGTGACCAGCGCCGATACGGCTGCGTTCCAGCCATCAAACAACCCGGCAAGGGCATAGGCCGTGGAAAACTGAGTTCCGTTGATCAGGGCAAGCCCCTCTTTGGGGCCCAGGGTGATCGCCGGAATACCAGCCAAACCAAGCGCTTCGGCACCGTTCCTGATCACGCCTTCAAACTCTGCCTCGCCTTGGCCGATCATCACAGCCGCCATATGGGCCAAAGGCGCCAGATCCCCCGAGGCGCCAACCGACCCTTGCGCCGGGATCACCGGGGTCACCCCTTGCGCCAACATCGCCTCCAACTGGGCGATTATCTCCCACCGAACCCCGGACGCGCCCCGACCCAGCGACAACAGCTTTAGCGCCATCATCAGTCGGGTGACCGGTCGCGGCATCGCGTCACCGACCCCACAACAATGCGACAGGATCAGATTGCGCTGCAGCGTTGCGGTGTCCTTGGCCGCGATTTTCAGCGAGGCGAGTTTGCCAAAGCCGGTGTTCACGCCATAAACGGCATCGGTGCCCGCCGCTGCCGCGGCAATGGCGGCGGCGGCGGCCAAAACACCGGGGCGGGCGCTGTCGTCAAGACGCGCTGCAACCCCGTCGCGGTAAATCCGTTCAAGCTGGGCAAGGCTGGTTTGGCCCGGAAGCAGAGTTTCGCAGATCAGAGTTTCGCTGATCAGGGTTTCAGGTGTCAAAACGGCCTCCAAACATGCGGGCGAAAAGCGGGGTTGCACCGATCCGGTAGGCCAGTTCGGCAGGGTGATGCGCGTCCCAGACGGCCAGATCCGCGCGCAGTCCCGGGGCAACCATGCCCCGGTCTGTCAAACCCAGTGCGCGGGCGCCATGCACAGTCACGCCTTGCAACGCCTCCAGCGGGGTCATGCGAAACAGGGTGCAAGCCATGTTCATCGTCAGCGTCAGTGAGGTGATCGGCGAAGACCCCGGATTGCAATCGGTCGCCAGCGCCATCGGCACCCCAGCCGCCCGCAGCGCCGCAATCGGCGGCACCTGCGTTTCGCGCAGGGTGTAAAACGCCCCCGGCAGGATGACAGCCACAGTGCCCGCCCGGGCCATGGCATCCACCCCGTCCTGTCCCAGATATTCCAGATGGTCCGCCGACAGCGCGCCAAATCCGGCGGCCAGAACCGCGCCCTTGAGGTCGGACAACTGTTCGGCATGCAGTTTTGTCGGCAGGCCAAGGTCGCGCGCCACCCGGAACAGGCGGTCAACCTGCGCGGTGGAAAAGGCTATTCCCTCACAAAACGCATCCACCGCGTCGATCAGCCCCGCCGCATGGGCGGCGCGCAGGGACGGGATGGCGACCTCGTCGATATAGGCATCGGCGCGGGATTTGTATTCGGGGGGGATGGCGTGTGCGGCCAGATGGGTTGTGCGCACCGTCACATTGCGGACCTGTGCGATCTGGCGCGCCGCGCGCAGGATCCGCAACTCGTCCTCCACGGTCAGGCCATAGCCCGATTTGACCTCGATCACGGTGGCGCCGCCTGCGATGATCTGGTCGGCGCGGGGCAGGGCTTGCGCCAGCAACTCTGCCTCGGTCGCCGCGCGTGTGGCGGTGACCGTGGACAGGATGCCGCCGCCCGCACGGGCAATCTCTTCATAACTCGCCCCGTTCAGCCGCATCTCGAACTCGGCGGCGCGGTCACCGCCAAAGACAATATGGGTATGGCAGTCGATCAGTCCCGGCGTCACCAGCCGTCCGCCCAGATCATGGGGTGGCAGCGTGTCATAGGGGCCGGGGATCAGGCTGCGCGGACCAGCCCAGAGGATATGGGTGTCCTCGATCACGATGGCGGCGTCTGGAGTCAGGCCGTAGCCGTCGGTCATTGTGGCAAGTGTGAGGTTGGACAGGAGGAGGGACATTGGCTTGCCTTTTGTCTGCACTTATGGTTATTATGTCTGCGCATATAACCCAAGTCAAGGCGCACCATGACCGTCCTACACGCCAAAACCGCGCTGCTGCCCGATGGCTGGGCCCGCGATGTCCGCATCGACCTGGCCGGGGGGCGCATCGCGGCGGTGACGGTTGGTGCGGCACCCGCGGGGCGGCGGCTGGATTGTCTGCTGCCCGCGCCGGTCAATCTGCACTCTCATAGCTTTCAGCGCGCCATGGCCGGTCTGACCGAAGGGCGCACGGCGGGGCAAGACAGTTTCTGGACCTGGCGGACGCTGATGTACCGGTTTCTGGACCAGTTGACGCCCGATGATGTGCAGGCAATAGCGGCCATGGTCATGGTTGAAATGGCCGAGGCCGGGTTTGCGGCGGTGGCCGAGTTTCACTATTTGCACCACGGTCCGGCGGGGGTGCGCTATGCCGATCTGGCCGAGTTGTCGGCGCGGATTGCGGCAGCATCTGCACAGACCGGGTTGGGATTGACCCATCTGCCCGTGCTTTATGAACGCGGCGGCTGTGATGGACGGTCGCTGACGGCGGGTCAGATGCGGTTTGGCAATGACCCGGACCAGTTTTCCGACTTGTGGACCGCCGCCCGACACCACTTGGCGGCGCTGCCTGCGGATACGGTTCTGGGTGTGGCCCCGCACAGCCTGCGCGCGGCATCGATGCGCGGTCTGGACCGGGCTGCAAGTCTCGCTCCGGATGCGCCGATCCATATTCATGTGGCCGAGCAGGTGGCCGAAGTGGCCGAGGTTCAGGCCGCCACGGGGCAGCGCCCGGTGGATTGGCTGATGTCACAGCACGACGTGGGGCCGCGCTGGTGCCTGATCCATGCCACCCAGATGACGCCCGAGGAAACGCGCGCGCTTGGCCGGTCAGGTGCCGTTGCGGGTCTGTGCCCGATCACCGAGGCCAATCTGGGCGACGGCATTTTTGACGGCCAACGCTATGTGCAGGCGGGCGGGCGGTTTGGGGTGGGCGCGGATAGCAACGTAAGGATTTCCCTGTCCGAGGAGTTGCGCCTGCTGGAATATTCGCAGCGTCTGGGTCTGCAGGGGCGGGCGATATTTGCAACGCCGGATCGGTCCACGGGCCGGGTTTTGTTTGACGGGGCCGTGCAGGGCGGGGCACAGGCGGCGGGGCGGGCATCGGGGGCGATTGCCGTTGGGCTGTGGGCGGATTTGATGGCGCTGGATATGTCGGGGCCGGATTTGATGGCTGCTGCGGGTGATACCATTCTGGACACGTATATCTTTGCCCGCGACGACCGTGTCGTGACAGATCTTTGGTCGGCGGGCCGCCATCTGGTCATGGATGGCCGCCACCACGCCCGCGACGCCGTGACGCGCGCCTATGCGACCACCGTGTCCCGCCTGCGCGGGGCGCTGTAAATGGCGGCGGGGTGGGAGGCGATCCGGGCCGAAGTTTTGCACCGCATCAGGGCGCGCATATGGCCGCCCGGTGGGTTGATCCCGTCCGAGGAGGTGCTGGCGCAAGAGTTCGGCTGCGCCCGTGCCACGGTGAACCGCGCATTGAAAGACTTGGCCGATGGTGGCGTTCTGGAACGCAAACGCAAGGCCGGCACGCGGGTCGCCCTGCTGCCCGTGCGCAAGGCGACGCTGGATATTCCGGTGATCCGCCAAGAGGTTGCGGCGCGCGGGCAGAGCTATGCCTTTCGTCTGATGGTGCAGCGGCTGGACCAGCCGCCGCTTGGCGTGGCGGCCCGTCTGGGGTTGGCCACGGGCCACCCGATGCTGCGCCTGCAGACCCTGCATCTGGCATCAGGCCTGCCGCAGGTGTATGAGGACCGCTGGCTGAACCCTGCCGTCCTGCCCGACCCCATGCCCGATTTCGCAGCGATCAGCGTGAACGAATGGCTGGTGGCCAACCTGTCCTTTGTCACCGGCGACATTGCCTTTTCCGCCGAATCGGCCAGCGGACCCGAGGCGGCAGCACTTGGCATCCCCACGGGCACCGCCCTGTTCATCACCGAACGCTGTACTTGGGGCGCCGATGCGCCGATCACTTGGGTCCGCCTGTCGCATGCGCCGGGATACCGGTTGCAGACGCTGCTGTGACAGGCCGCTCTTGCGGTCCGTTCCCGGCGTTCCGCGCCCGCCTTACTCCTTTTCGTTGCCTCGACCAGAAATCTCGCGCGCCACGATCCGGGTCAGGCGGCGGTGCATGCGCGAGGTGCGGTGGCGTTGGTGCATGACGGCAAAGGTCGGCTGGCCAATCGGGTCGGCGTCGGTGACGAACTGGAACCGCCCACCCTCGACCAAACGGGTCGCTGTATCCTCCAGCACATAGGCCGATCCGCCCATCGCCACCAACAAACCCGCCACCGCCGAATTCTGCCCCGAGGCAAGCATGGCGGCCAAATGGTCGGGCATCGCCTGCCGATGGGCGGTATCAAAGGCCGCCGAATAACTGCCCCGGATATAGCGCGCCGGGTTGATGCCAGCCCGCGTTGCCCCGTCGCTGCTGATCAGACGGTAACGGATATCACCGATTGAAACGATATGCAGATCGGGCAGGGATTGCGGCGAATAGACCACGGCAAAATCCAAGGCGCCCCGGTCAAGGTCGCGGCACATCTGCACTGAATAGTCGGGCTCGATATAAAACGCGCAGTCGGGCAGGCTTTTGCGAAAGTTCGACACCCAATCGCCAATCTGCCCCGCCGCCAGATCGTTCTGGATGCCGATGCGCAGGGTAACTGCGGTCGGCGACGGTTCGACCGCCCGGCGTGCCTCGGTCCAGGCGTGGCGCAGGGACCGGGCGTGTTGCTCGAACTTCAACCCTTCGGTGGACAGGTTGGTCCCGGCGCGCGACCGTGTGAACAACCGCCCCCCCACCGCCGCCTCCAGCGCCTGCACGCGGGCGGAAACGGTGGACTGCGTGATGTGCAGCCGCTCTGCCGTGCGGTGAAAGCTGCGGGTTTCGATAAGGTCCAGAAAAGTGTCAAGAAGTTCGATCTGCATCTGCGCCCTCTGATCGTTTTTTTCGATCAATAGCGCAGCCTCCAGCGAATTGAAAGACCGGCATTTGCCAGAGATACTCCGCGCGAACGAATGGAGTGTGACATGGCTGATTTTCCGACCCAGGCCCGCGTTGTGATCATTGGCGGTGGGGCCGTCGGGGCGTCTGCCCTGTATCATCTGGCCAAGGCGGGCTGGACCGATTGCGTGCTTTTGGAAAAGAACGAACTGACCGCAGGCTCGACCTGGCACGCCGCAGGCAATGTGCCGACCTTCTCGTCCTCGTGGTCGATCATGAACATGCAGCGCTATTCGGCGGGTCTTTACCGTGGTTTGGGCGACGAAGTCGATTACCCGATGAATTACCACGTCACCGGATCGGTTCGCATGGGTCATTCCAGGGAACGGTTGCAGGAATTCAAGCGCGTCGCCGGCATGGGCCGCTATCAGGGCATGGACCTGGAGGTTTTGGCCCCGGATGAGATCAAGACGCGCTATCCCTTTGTGTCCACCCATGATCTGACCGGCGCCCTCTATGACCCCTATGACGGCGACATTGATCCCGCGCAGCTGACCCAGGCCCTGGCAAAGGGTGCCCGCAATATGGGGGCCCGGATCGAACGGTTCTGCCCCGCCACTGGCGCGCGGCGCGAGGGGGATGAATGGGTGATCAGCACCCCCAAGGGCGATATCCGCTGCGAATATGTGGTGAACGCCGCCGGATATTACGCCCGCGAGGTTGGCAAGTGGTTTGGCCGCGATCTGCCGATGATGGTGATGTCGCATCAGTATATGCTGTTTGATACCATCCCCGAACTGGCCGACTGGTCGGCCAAGGTCGGCCACAAACTGCCGTTGCTGCGCGATGTCGACAGCAGCTATTACCTGCGCCAGGAAAAGAACGGCTTCAACCTTGGCCCCTATGAGGGCAACTGCCGCGCCCATTGGCACACCCCCGATGACCCCTTCCCCGAGGATTTCAGCTTTCAGCTGTTCCCCGACGATCTGGAACGTCTGGAATGGCACATCAACGACGCCATGGCCCGCGTGCCCCTGCTGGAAAAGGCCGCGCTGACCAAGGTCATCAACGGCCCCATCCCCTATACCCCCGACGGCAACCCGCTGATCGGCCCGATGCCCGGCGTACCCAATGCGTTCGAGGCCTGCGTATTCACATTTGGCATTTGCCAATCGGGCGGTGCGGGCAAGGTTCTGGCCGAATGGATCACCGAAGGGGCGACGGAATGGGACATGTGGTCCTGCGACCCGCGCCGCTTTACCGGGTTCGAGGACCCCGACTATTGTGTGAAAAAGGGGATGGAGGTTTATGGCCACGAATACGCCATGCAGTTCCCCCATCACACCTGGCCCGAGGGGCGTGACAAGAAATTATCCGCCGTTCATGATCATACCCGCGCCTTGGGTGGCCAGTTTGGCCCCTATAACGGCTGGGAACGCGCACTATGGTATGCACGGCCCGGCGACGACACGTCCGAGGCCGCCCAGCAGACCTGGGACCGCAAGGGGCCCTGGTTCGCCGCCGTCACCGCCGAATGCGCCGCCGTGCGTGATGCCGCAGGCATCCTTGACCTGCCGGGCTTCAGCCGGTTCCATCTGTCCGGGGCAGGGGCGACGGCGTGGTTGTCTGAACAGATCACTGGCAAACTGCCCTCGGTTGGCCGTTTGGGTCTGGCCTATTTTGCCGATGACAAGGGCCGCATCGTAACCGAAATGTCGGTGGCGCGGTTGGGTGAGGATGACCTGCTGCTGATCACTGCCGCGACTGCCCAATCGCATGACAAGGAATGGTTGCTGCGTCACATCGCCCCCGGCCTGACCTTGCAGGACCTGACGCTGGACTGGTCGACCCAGATCCTGACCGGGCCGAAAAGCCGCGAGATTCTGGCCGCTGTGTCGGATGCCGATCTGACCAAGGGCTGGCTGACCCATCAGCAGGCCCATATTGCCGGGGCAGGGGTCTGGCTGATGCGGGTGTCCTTTGCTGGTGAACTTGGCTGGGAAATCCATTCGAAAACCGCCGACACGGGCGCTGTCTGGGATGCGGTTATGGCGGCGGGCACACCCATCGGATTGAAACCCTTTGGCATGTTTGCCCTGAACTCCTTGCGTGTCGAAAAGGGCTACCGTGCGTGGAAGGGCGATCTGTCCACCGATTACACCGTTCTGCAAGGCGGGCTTGACCGCTTTGTCGATTGGGCCAAACCCGTCTTTCGCGGCAAACAGGCGCTGGAGGCGGAAAAGCAGCGTGGTGTGGCCAAACGGTTTTGCACCCTTGTGATCGAGGCTGGCGATCAGGACCCGCCCTATATGTCCACCATCTGGCATGACGGCAAAATCGTCGGTGAACTGACCTCGGGCTATTATGGCCACCGGGTCGGGGCCTGCATCGGCCTTGGCATGTTGAAAACCGAGGTCAACCAGCCTGGCACAGCGGTCGAGGTTGAAATCTTTGGCCAACGCTACCCTGCCACCGTGCAGGCCGACCAACCACTGTGGGACCCCAAGAACGAGCGTATCCGCGCATGACCCTGCCAAAGCACATGTCGGGCGTCCAGCTAGTGGCCCACGGTGGCCCCGAGGTGCTGATCTGGCGCGATGACATCCCCGTGCCGCGCCCCGGTGCGGGCGAGGTTCTGGTGCGTGTACTGGCGGCAGGCGTCAACATGACGGATGTGAACACCCGTATCGGCTGGTATGGCCGCGAGGGGCGGGCCGGGTGGGCTGGTGCCATGGCGTTGCCGCGGATCCAAGGGTCGGATCTGTGCGGCAGGGTGGTCGCCTTGGGCGATGGAGTGACCGGGCTTGCAATGGGTGCGCGGGTGATCTGCCCCACGAACCAGCATGAACCGACCATCGACAACCCGATCGCCTTTGTCTCGATCGGGTCCGAGTTTGATGGCGCTTTTGCGCAATATTGCCTCGTCAAGGCGCGCCACCTGCATGACGTCTCCGCCTCGCCGCTGTCCGATATCGAGGTGGGTGCCATGCCCTGCGCCCATGGCACGGCGCATAACCTGTTGACCCGCGCCCATGTGGCGGTGGGAGAGCGGGTTCTGGTGACCGGTGCATCGGGGGGTGTCGGCATGGCGGCGGTGCAACTGGCCGTGCTGCGCGGTGCCATGGTCACGGGGCAGTGTTCGTTGCAAAAATCGGGTGCCGTGCGCAGTGCCGGGGCGGATGTGATCGACCGTTCCACCCCGCTGAAACCCCGCAGCTTTGACGTGATCATTGACGTGGTCGGCGGTGACGGCTTTGACGAACGCCTGATCGCCCTGAAACCCGGTGGCCGCTATGCCACCAGCGGGGCCGTCGGCGGACCCTTGGTCAAGGGTGATCTGCGGACCATCTATTTGAACGATCTGACCCTGCACGGCGCCACCCACCAACCGCGTGAGGTTTTTGCCGGGTTGGTGACCATCATCAACGCCGCCCGCATCCGCCCCGTCGTGTCGCAAACCTACCCCCTGAACGACATCGCCCGCGCGCAGGCTGATCTGGTCGCAGGCCGCTATCCCGGCAAACTTGTCCTTGTACCTTCGGAGACGCCCACATGACCATCCCAACCAAATCCCGCGCGGTCATCATCGGCGGCGGCGTCTCGGGCTGTTCTGTGGCGTATCATCTGGCCAAGATGGGCTGGACCGATGTCGTTCTGCTGGAACGCAAACAACTGACCTCGGGCACCACGTGGCATGCTGCGGGTCTGATCGGACAGTTGCGCGGATCGGCCAACATGACCCGTCTGGCCAAGTATTCCGCCGACCTCTATGTCAAACTCGCCGCCGAAACCGGGGTTGAAACCGGCATGCGGCAGGTCGGCTCCATTTCTGTCGCCCTGACCGCCGCCCGGCATGAGGAGTTGCTGCGCCAAGCCACCGTCGCCCGCATCTTCAACGTCGATGTGTCCGAGATTTCGCCGAACGAGGCGAAGGCGATGTATCCCCATCTGAACATCGACGGCGTCGTCGGTGC
>JANNAF010000433.1:0-4935 GCA_031384005.1 Rhodobacterales bacterium
AACCAGGGCAACAGAGCCGCCGTGCGGGGCGGGATTGAAACGGCTCTCTTCATAGGTGCGACCGAAGCCGCGCAGCCGATAGATCTTGCCTCCGGTTTGGGGATCATCGGTGAACGACGACATGGGCAACAGCATGGCGCGCGCTTCAAAGCAAGCGGCCACTTCGGCGGCGGGCCTTGCACTGGTCAAAACCGGACCGGTGGCAGTGGCGCGGAACTGGTCGGGGTCGGCGACACCTGCTTCGGGGGCAGGTGCGCAGGCAGCAAGCCCTGCGGCGATGGTGAGAGCCGGGATGATTTGACGGAGGCGGGACATGATTTGGGTCCTTGAGGTTGGGAAGGTCGAGGCATGACGATGCCTTCGCCGGAGTGGTCCGGCGCCAAAGGCAAAGGCATTACTTCGGGTAGCAGTTTGGTTTTGGCCGAGCAGGCCAGCCGGATCAGGCCGGTTGGCCGAAGGTCGAATGAACCTGCCGCTTGTCGCGCAGCACGACCACACCAAGCGCCAGCGTCCACAGTGCCCAGAGCGAATAGCTGATGGAGTTGATCAAGCCCGTCATCGGGACACCGTAGGGTTCCAGCATCCCGGACACCACGCCCGCCGCGATGACAAAGCCGCTGATCGCGATGATGCGGTTGGTCCGCAAGACGAGGCCCGAGACCAAAGCCGTCCAGATTGCCGTGAAGAAGTAGCCAAGGTGTTCGCCGACACCCATGCCAAGATAGTGGTTGGCGGCATCGAACAGGGCGACAGCCATCGCCTGTTCCGTCGCGGTAGCACCCGGTGCCACATAGGTTGCGGCCAGAACCGGCACCAGCATAACCCAGCGCAAAAGGCCCAGCGCCTGAACCAGACCGGCCAGAACGCCCGCCCCAATCGACAGGGCGGCGAGCAGGTTGTCGCGCTTCCAGAAGTGCAGGCCCGCTGCAATCGCGCCGCCGGTCATCAAAAGGGCTGCGAACATCATTGCATACCAATACGCATGCAAGTCAGCGCCTGAACCGGCAAAGCGGGTCAGCACCTCGCCTGCGGGACGGCGCAGAATGTCTGGGTATTCGAACGTCATCTGCAGACCGGTGAAGCCGGCCGTAAAGATCAGGGGGACGGCGACCAAAAGGGCGCCAGCGGTGCGAGAGGCGGTCATTTCATTTCTCCATTGAGATGGGGGGTGAGAAGGCGTTGGAACAGGCGAACACCCTGCTCCGTATCTGCGGGGCTAAAGTCCGCCCCGCCGGTGTCTTTGAAAACCAGCCAGAAATCGCCCACCAGCCACAGCATCTGGGCAAGATCATCCAGTACTTCCGTTTCGGCGAAGGGCTTGAGCACCCCCGCTTCGGCGAAAAGGTTCAGCAGGAATTTCGTTTTTGCCAGCCCGGCCTCGCGGGTCTGACGGTAGGCCGCGGCCAGTGCGGGGTCGGCATTGAGAAACAGCGTCAGTTCACGGAAGAAGAAACGGAAGCGCGCATGGATCTCGAAATAACCCGCCACCAATGTCTCCGTCATCTGAATGCTCGGCATGGTGCCGGGCGGCACGGCATAGTTCGTGGCCCATTCACCGACGATGCGGGCGAACAGTCCCTGCACGATCTCGGCCTTGTTGCGAAAGTGATAGTAGAGGTTGCCGGGACTGATCCCCATCGCCTCGGCGATATGGTTGGTGGTGACATTGGACGTGCCGCGTTCATTGAACAGCGTCAGTGCGGCGTCGAGGATGCGTGTCTTGGTATCGGGGCTCATTGATTCGTCTGTTAGAGTTATTGCTCTAATGGCGAAATAGAGCCATTACTCTAATGTGTCAACATGGATGTTGAATGACGGCTTCGGTAACAAATGTAGGGAGACCCCGCCGCACCCGGCGTCTGCATCCCGCCCCTTGCGACATCGCGGGCACACGCCGCTACCTGGTGGCGCGCGAAGTGGGCGGCGATGGGCGGATGCAGCATTTCAGGCTGGACCGAATTGGTCAGGCCGATGTGCAGTCCGACGGCTTTCAGCGGGATTCAGGCTTTGACATGAACCGCCACGCCGCATGCACCTTTCGAAGCTTTCATATGACCGTGAGTGTGGGTCGGTCATCTGACGCTTTACCCCCACCTTCGCCTATGTTGCAGACGAATTCATGTATCACCCGAACCAAACCCTGACAGATAAGCCCAACGGCGCTCTGACCGTACGATTTTCCGCCTCGGGTCAGTTGCAGATGGCCCGGCACCTTTGCACCCGGGGCGATGCGGTTGAGGTGATGGGACGCGCCAGCCTGTACATATTGGTTCAGAACCATAGCCATGACGATTTCGTTTACCGTCCGTAGCTGCAACGGATGCCAACGTTTCTGCGGTCTTTTACTTTCGTCAGCCAGCCTGAGTCTTGATCAAATCCAGATTGGCTCTGTAGTCTTGGATTTCACGCTTCTTGCTTTTTTGGGGGGAGGTGCCCGGGCGTTCCCCGGGCAAGCAAGAGTTTGGCGATGTGCAAGTACACCTTCACTTTAGTCCGGTTGGGGAAATCCAGTTCGAAACGGCACTGCTTGGTGGCTGATGCACTTTGCTGGGTTTTCAATGACGCCAAAGATCCCAAAAGCCGTCAAGAATACCAAATTCCTGAAGAATAAGTCCCGAAAAGTACTCCGACAGTATTCTGGGACGCCGAAAACCCTACAACTTTGTGTAATTACTCAAGTTATTTCTCCCTCCGTATTTCCATGGCCGTGTGGCACGTCAAGACTTCTGCGTAGTCGTTCTTGCCGTCTTCAGACAGGCAAAGAAGCATCGCGGATGGACCCCTTTCTTCAACCGTGCGGCCCCGCATGGGAACGATCATTTGGCGCGCACGGAAAGACGGATTGACGGCCGACCAGGTTGGCATCGTCATAAGGCAAAGCGGCCCTGCCGTCCAAATAGAGGCGGTCAGCCTTGATCGCGCAACGACCGCCCCTGCCCGGATAACCCGCAAGGAGCGGGTTCTTCATGCCACAAAGGGGCGCGACAAAGCCAAGACCCGCACCCATCTCAAACTTGATCGCCGCCGATCCCAGGGCGTTACAGACCGCCATCGCACAGACCGCCATCACACAGACCGCCATCGCACAGACCGCCATCGGGCAAATCGGGGCTACGGGCAGCCATCAAAGGCGCTGCTTTCCGGCCTGCTCGAAATCGCCAAGGCAGGCATTGGCTGATCCATTGACCCAGAGCACATCGCAACCGCCCTATGCCGCCCCCGTGCCCTGAACTGTCTGGCAAGCCAAACAAGAGGGAACGCCGTCCAGCCCGGACAGAATGCGACCTGTCGCCTCGGCATTCTCGTCTTGGGCCGCCGTGGTTTTACAGACAGCTTGACGGCTTCAATTTGCGGCAAAAGCGGCGTCGCGCACGATGTTTGCCCACATCCAATCGGCCTGCGACCGTGATTTTGCGCCGTGGAACAGGGCAGCGCCCGTTCCAGGATCGGGTCGCAGGTCCAAAACCGGCCAACCGCCCGGCTTTATTGATCTGCAGCAGGGACAGTGGGATGCCAAAGGCGCAAACTGCCCTTGGCTGCAAGGTGCCGCTGCAACAGGACCCCTCCAATGACAGGCTTTGATCTGACCCCCAAAACCGTGCAACCTGCCCCCCGTACCCCGCCCGAGGACCCAGCCCCGCAAGACCCCGAATGGGGCCCCGATCTGCCCGGTCCAGATCTGCCCGGTCCAGATTTCCCCGGCCCCGATCTGCCCGGCCCAGATCTGCCCACCCCCGAGGACCCACCCCCCCAAGACCCCTTCCCCGAGGCACCGGACGACCCCGTCTTCGACCCCGACCCCACCACACCCGAGATTCCGTGGGATTGATCCCACTTGCCGTCCGGGCGACAGATCGGACTGCCAAGGGCCAACCCGGTCACAGCCGACGCGCCAGCAGACCAACAGGCCCTGCATCAGCCTGATCCCTGCCCGCCCCCTCTGACACGCCGCTGAAACGGGCCTTCTCAAATACCGGGCCCGCTCAAATACCGGGCCCAACCAAATACCGGGCCTGACCAGAGGACCCAAAGCGCCGCTTGCCGCTCCCCGCCTGCTCGTCTAATCAGGGTGCGACAAGCGAGGCAGGGCCATGCGTATTCTGATCACCAATGACGACGGCATCAACGCTCCGGGGCTGGTGGTGCTGGAACGCATCGCACAGGCCATCGCGGGCCCGGGGGGCGAGGTCTGGACCGTGGCACCCGCCTTTGAACAATCGGGCGTCGGGCATTGCATCAGCTATACCCATCCCACCATGATCGCCGAACTGGCCCCCCGCCGCTTTGCCGCCGAAGGCTCGCCCGCCGATTGCGTATTGGCCGGGCTTTATCATGTGATGAAGGATGCCCCCCCCGATCTGGTGTTGTCTGGCGTCAACCGGGGCAATAACGCAGGCGAAAACGTGCTTTATTCCGGCACCATCGGCGGCGCGATGGAGGCGGCCCTGCACGGGATCAGGGCCATTGCCCTCAGCCAGTTCATGGGCCCGCTCAACGCCAAACTTGATGACCCATATGATGCAGCGGTCCAGCACGGTACGACCCTTGTGCGCAACCTGTTGGACAAGGGCATCTGGGATCAGGCCGATTACCGCATCTTTTACAACGTGAACTTTCCACCCCTGCCCGCCGCCGACGTCAAAGGCACCCGCGTCGCCACCCAGGGGTTCCGCCGCTATGCCGCCTTCGGGCTCGAGGCGCAAACCTCGCCCACAGGCCGGCAGTTCTTATGGATCAAGGGTGGCGAGCAGGGCCGCCCCACCCTGCCCGGCGCCGATGTGACGCTGAACGTCGAAGGCTATATCTCGGTCACACCGCTGCGCGCCGACCTGACCGCCCATGACCGCCTCGCCGAACTGGCCGAGCGTCTGGCATGACGGACGACCCCCGCGACCCCGGTGACGACCCGGCCGAGCGGCAGATGCGCTTTGTCTT
>JANNAF010000493.1:0-3202 GCA_031384005.1 Rhodobacterales bacterium
ATGATCCGTGACGTGACGCGCGACGCCGTCACCTATAACGATCCGCCGATGAAGTTCGAGGCAGGGACGCCCGGCATTGTGCAGCAAATCGGTCTTGGTGTGGCGCTGGACTATATGATGGGTATCGGGATGGCCAATATCGCGACCCATGAACGCGCCTTGCGCGACTATGCCCGTCTCCGTCTGGGGCAGTTGAACTGGCTGCAGGTGCAGGGCAATTCCGCGACCAAAGGCGCGATCTTTTCGTTTTCGCTGGACGGTGCGGCCCATGCGCATGACATATCGACTGTGCTGGACAAGCGGGGCATCGCGGTGCGGGCCGGGGCGCATTGTGCCATGCCGCTGATGCAGCATTACGGGTTGACCGCGACCTGTCGCGCCTCGTTTGCGATGTATAACACGGTGGACGAGGTGGACAGCCTCGTCTCGGCGTTGGAACTTTGTCACGATCTGTTTGCGTGATGGTCGCGGGGCCTGGCGCCCCGCGACGGGTCGTTACAGCGTGAAATCGGCCTGAACGACCGAATTGATCCCCGCCAGAAGCAAGGTGAAATCAGCCACCCCATCGCCGTCACGGTCGGCCTGAACCACCACACCGGCACTGCTGGCCTGCCAACGCAACTCGCCTTCGGTGTTGCTGAAGGCGGCGCCGTTGACCCAGACAAAGGCGTCATTGGCCCCGCCACCACTGCGGCCATCCAGTTCAGACAGGTCGATCTGGTCGATGCCGGTGCGGAAATCGGCAATCGTATCGCGGCGTTGCTGGGTGACACCGCTGTCGTCCAAGGTTACAAAGGCAAACAGGTCGGCCCCTGCGCCGCCAACCAGCTTGTCGCGGCCCAGACCGCCAATCAACGCATCATCGCCCGCGCCACCGGACAACAGATTGCGCGTTTCGTTGCCCGTCACCGTGTCATCGCCAAACCCGCCCTTGGCATTTTCGATCACCACACCATTGGCGATGGTGAACCCGCCAAATATGCCACTGGCAAACGAGATATAGCCGCCCGCCCCCTCGGCATAGCCCAGATGAGCAGTGCGCAGGTCGATATTGGCATTGGCGCGTCCGGTATAGACGATCTTGTCAATGCCGCCGGTGTCCCAGATGCAGGCATAAAACGTGCCTGACCCATTCTGGTCGCGCAGGGTATAGGTGTCGGCACCCCCGTTGAAATTGGTATTCGCACCATAGATCTGCTGCAACATGGCGATGTCAAACGCCATCATCGTGCCTTCATACCCGGCCAACAGATCGGGCGGCAGGCCGTCCGGGTTCGTCTCCCACCCATCATTATAGGACATGACGGAATAGACCCCCTGATTAAGGTCAAAGGTGCCATAGCTGTCAAACGGGCCGGTCACCCCCTCCCATTTGGTGGATGAACCGCCGCGATCATGGGGATGGGCCATGCCCATGCCGTGACCCAATTCGTGGATCAACGTGATAAAGCCAAAACCACCTTGTTCCAGCCCGCCACCGGCAAAATCATCCCAGCCGTCGCCATTGACGGCCATGACGCCCGAACCGCTGTTGGCCCCGGTGTCCGGTGGGTTGAAAAAGCCCAGAAATTGTTGCGACCGCGCCGTGCCCAGGGTGAAATCCGCCGCAGCCGCGTTGTTGGTGATGGTAAAGCTGACATCGCAGACGTTGGAAATCTGTTGCAGGGCCAGCATTGTCTGCTGGATTTCATACGCACTCCACCCGCGCGAAGCGAAGCCGTCCACCACCTCGCCCGGACGCGCGAAATAGACCTGAACCGACGTGTCGGTCAGTTGCGATCCCCAGTTGATACTGTCCAGAAAGTTGGGCGGCGCCTCGACCTCGACAGTCAATTCATAACCGCCAATCCCCGCCCCAAACGCCTCGGCCTGCAGGAAATAGATGCCTGAAACTGTGGGCGTATAGGTGGCAAGCGAATTCAGGCCGGGGCCACCGTCATCATCGGTCGCGACCTGCACGCTGTTGTCATTGAAGATGGTCAATTTCGGGTCGCCCAGCGCCGCGGCACCCCTGCCAGACAGGCCGATGGAATAGGTAACCCCCTGCAGCAGGGTGACCTGAACCCAATCGCGGTCCGAAGCAAAGTCGATTGCCGAGACAAAACTGCCGCCAACGTTGATGTTGGCCGTTGTGGTGTCGTCATCTGGAATGGTCGTCATAGAACAGCTCCAACTGTTAAGGGCATCAGGCAATGGCCAAATACTAACATCGCATTGCCTGTCAGGCGAAGAAAAAAGCTGGGAAATTGAGGTTGCAGATCCGGCCTCTTTGGCCTAAGGAAAAGGCAATGCATCCATAGCTCAGCTGGATAGAGCGCTGCCCTCCGAAGGCAGAGGTCGGGGGTTCGAATCTCTCTGGGTGCACCAGTTTTCCCTGTTCAATACGTGGCGCGGGCTTGCAGTTTGCGGGCATTTGCGGGATCACGCGGGCCGGAATGATGGGGTGCCACATGTTTGCAGCGGCGATGGTTCTGGGCTTGGTGATCGAGGCGGGTATGGGCTGGCCAAACGCGTTGTATATGCGGATTGGCCATCCGATCACATGGATCGGGGCCGCGATTGCCGCCTGTGACACGCGGTTCAACCGTGCGCGCGACCCTGATTTTGCGCGTCGTGCGGCTGGGGTCGCGGTGACATTGGCGCTGTGCGGCGTTGTCTGGGGTTTGGCGGCTGCGCTGGTCTGGCTGTTGCCGGGCGGCTGGTTGGGGGTGGTTCTGACCGGGATCCTGGCCTGGCCCTTGATTGCGGCGCGGTCGCTTTTTACCCATGTGCAGGCGGTGGCGCTGCCTTTGGGGCGGGGCGATCTGGCCGGGGCGCGGGTGGCGGTGTCGATGATCGTCGGGCGTGATCCGGCGCAGTTGGACAGTGCCGGGGTGGCCCGTGCCGCGTTGGAAAGTCTGGGCGAAAGCACGTCGGACGGGGTGGTCGCACCGCTGTTCTGGGGCGTGATCTTTGGCCTTCCGGGCATCGCGGTTTACAAGGTGATCAACACGATGGATTCGATGGTCGGCCATCTGTCGCCGCGCCACGCCGCCTTTGGCTGGGCCCCGGCGCGGTTGGACGATCTGGTCAACCTGATCCCGGCGCGCCTGTCGGGGCTGCTTATCGTTGCTGTTTCGGGACGGTGGCGCGAAAGTCTGGCCTGCATGTGGCGCGATGCGGGCAAGCACCGTTCGCCCAATGCTGGTTGGCCCGAGGCGGC
>JANNAF010000494.1:0-3140 GCA_031384005.1 Rhodobacterales bacterium
AGCATCCGCACCGACAGCGCCGCCTCTTGGTATTCATTGATCAGGCCGACGATCTGCACCAGTGGCCCGGTCACCCGCCCCGCCAGCATCAAAAACGCCACCAGCGCCCCGGTGCTGAGTTCGGATTGCAACACCAGCGCCGCGCCATAGGCGATCACTGTCACCTGCATCAGCTTTTCCAGCAGCCCGGTCGCCGCCCCGGCCAGCGCGCCAATGGTGCCGACATCCCACTGTCGGCGCAGGGACAGCGCCAGATTATCCTCCCATATGCGCCGCCGCCCGGGTTCCAGAACCAGCGATTTGACCGCCCGCATGTTATGCAGGGTTTCCACCAGATGGGCCTGCCGTTCCCCCTCGGCCGCATAAAGCGCGTTCAGGCGGCGGCGAAAGGTCGGCAGCAAGGCCCCGATGCAGCCCGCAATCGCCAGCGCGTAACCCAGCACAACCCATGTCAGTGGCCCGCACAGCAGCAGCAATATCCCCAGCAGCAATGGCAAAAAGGCGGCATCCAGCAGGGTCTGAAACAATCGCCCAGTCAGAAATGCACGAATTTTCTCAGTCTGCTGCATGTGGCGGGCCAGAACACCGGAGGGTGTGGTTTCAAACACCGACAGCGGCAATGACAACAGATGCGCAAAGGTGCGCGCGCCGATGATCGCATCGACCTTGCCCCCGGCAATCAGCATAAGCCGCTGACGGACATAGGAAAACCCGGCATCAAACAGCGCCAGCACCACAAATATCGACACGATGGCGAACAGCGTGTTCCACGCCTGATGCGCAATCACCCGGTCGATCAGCACCTGAAACAACAAGGGCAGCGCGAAACTGATCAGGTTGCCCGCCACAACGGCAAGGGCAACCCCAGCCAGCAGGCCCGATTGCGACCGCAGCGCAGGCATGAACCACGACAGCCCAAACTCGGTCGGCGCATCGGCGGCGGGTTGGCGCTGCACAAGGATCAACTGCCCTGACCAGCGGTCCAGAAAACTGGCGCGCGGCATCATCTGGACGCCTGCCGCCTCTTGCGCGGGGTCCAGAATGGCGGCGACGGGGCCACCCTCGGGCGTAGCGGTCACGATCAGGATGACCCAAGAGCCATCCTTCATCGGCACCAGTGCCGGATAGGCCGACCCCAGCCCCGCCACCGAGGCCCAGTTACACCGTTTCATCAATCGCGTGCGAAATCCGGCCCGCGTCAGCGCGTCGGTGACCGAGGGCACCATGTCGCCATCGTCAAGGCGCGGCAGCTCCTCCGCCTTGAGCGCTGCGCCGTGATGCGATGCGATCAGAAATGTCGCCCGCAGGGCTGACATCTGATGTTCGCGTGCGGCCAATTCTTTGGCCAGTTTGGGATCTGCCATCGTCATGCCGAAACCTAGACGCAACAAGATTAATGCCGCGTGAACACCCGCCGATTGCCGGTTCAAACCTGCAAAAACGGATCGGGGCGCGATTGTGGCAGGCCATGGTCAAAATCGCGCCGATGTTTCAACACCGCACTGGCCACGTTGTTTTGGCGCGAACTGTTGCCAAATTGGCAACAGTTAATTTTTGAACCCGCATTTGTGCCCAAATTCTGTCCAAATCTTCCTCTAGCGACGGGCCATCAGATTTCGCCACCGCGCAACACCCACATCAGGAGATAGTTTATGGCCCTTATTCCAGGCACCACCGGCAACGATACCCTTGAAGGCACGATTGATGCCGATACCCTGAACGGATTGGGCGGCGCAGATACGCTGTTCGGCTCGGCGGGTGCCGATGAGATGAACGGCGGCTTGGGGACGGATACGGTCGATTACAGCGGTTCGGATGCCGCCGTGTTGGTGGATTTGCCGTTTGGATTTGGCGATTTTGGCCATGCGACAGGCGACACCTATTCGGGCATCGAAAATGCCGTGGGTTCGGCCTTTGACGACTTTTTGGTGGGCGACGGCGCGGCCAACCGTCTGGATGGCGGCGATGGGGCCGACAGCCTGATCGGCGGATTGGGTGCCGATACGCTGATCGGTGGGGCGGGGATTGATACGGTCGGCTACGAATTCTCTGCGGCAGCCGTGACCGTCAACCTGACCACCGGTGCCGGGTTGGGCGGCGAGGCCCAGGCCGACGTTCTGAGCGGGATCGAGAACCTGAACGGCAGCGCGTTCAACGACGTCCTGGCGGGCGACGGTTTGGACAACGTCCTGACGGGCCTGGCAGGCGACGACACGCTGTCGGGCAGTGCGGGCAATGATGTGCTGAGCGGCGGCGACGACGACGACCTGCTGCTGGGCGGCCTTGGCAATGACACCATCGACGGTGGCACCGGGGTCAACACGGTCGATTACGCTGCGGCAAGCGCATTTGTGAAGGTGAACCTGACAACGGGTCTGACCTCGGGCGCGCATGGCATCGACACGCTCACCAATGTGCAAAACATCATCGGGTCCGAGTTTGGTGACAGCCTGACCGGCAACGGCGGCGACAATACCATCGTAGGCTCGACCGGGGCTGACACGATGGCAGGTGGGTTGGGCATCGACACCGCCGACTATTCCAGTGCAGGTGGTGCGGTCATCGTAAACTTGACCTTGGGGACCGGCCGCAATTCGGTGGCCGAAGGCGACCGGCTGAGCGGATTTGAAAACGTGACCGGGTCCGATTTCAACGACTCGCTGACGGGCGACCTTGGCGACAACCTGCTTATCGGCCTTGAGGGCAACGATTCGCTGTTGGGCGGTGCGGGCAATGACACCATGGACGGCGGTCTGGGCGAGCGGGATTCGCTGACCGGTGGCACCGGCGACGACACCTATTTCGTCGACAGCACAACTGACCGCGTCAGCGAGAGCACAAATAGCGGCACCGATCAGGTCTTTGCGACCGCGACCTATACCCTGTCGCTGAACGTCGAAAACCTGACCCTGACCGGCAGCGACGACATCATCGGCACCGGTAACAGCGCTGCAAACATCCTGATCGGCAACACGGGCAACAACGCGCTGGACGGTGGGGCAAACAACGACCATTTGGACGGCGGTGACGGCAACGATACCCTGACCGGCGGCACCGGTTTTGACACCATGGCGGGCGAGGATGGCGACGACACCTATTTCGTCGACAGCCTGCTGGACGTGATCACCGAGGTCGCGCTG
>JANNAF010000522.1:0-1693 GCA_031384005.1 Rhodobacterales bacterium
TCTTGAAAGCCCGGGCGCGGCGGCGGCTCAACCCGTTGTTCGTCGGCTGGTTGATGGGCTGGCCCATCGGTCACGCGCTCTGCGCCTGCTCGGCAACGGAGTTCACCCTCTGGCAGCAGCGCATGCGTGGCGCGCTCTCGCTTCTGCCCATGGCCTCGGGCCCGTGTATCTGGCGGCCGAACGATGGACTGGAAAGCCCAGCGCAGATGAACCTCTTTGAAGGAATGCTGCCATGAGCATGCAGGGAAGGATCGGGCGCGCAGGCAGCGGACGCGTGAAAAGGGCGCTGGGCGTGCAGGCGATCCTGGAATGGGCATTCCGGGTGGAAAAGGCGCAGCTGGAATTGCCGGTGCGGCGGGACATCGACGAAGAAGGCTTCGGCTTTGGCATGGAATACGTGCTGATCCAGCGCGCGCGGCTGGGGTGCAAGGTGGACGGCGGCGGTCATAAATCACTGTCTTACACCCATGAAGATGCCGAGATCGTCGCCGCGACCTTGGCCGGAATGCCCGACAACTTGGGCGGCAAGCGCATGGCGATCTACATGGCTGAATTGGCGCGCGCGGGGATGACGCCGGACTGGTTGCCGGGCGTCGTCCCGCGCTGCGTGCCGGTCGAGACCATGAGCAACCAGCATGGCGAGCGATCCACCACAGCGGTGGTTGGCATCGAACGCGTGCTGACGCGCGGAAAGTGGCGCACTGTCGAGGTGCTGGCCTGCCCGGTCACCTGGCGACCGCATCCCGAGCAGATCGCGTCAGCCCGGCGTGGCTATGACGATTGGTGGAAGGCGCTGGATTGGGTGCGGGATGTGCTGGTGGTGGGTGGCATGTTGCGGGAAGTGGAGGTAACCGGGGCGATGCCTAAGCTGCGGCCGTGGTCGCAAAAAATAGCACTCTGACCTAAACAGACGGCAACCCACCATGGAGAGGTAGCAATACTCGGTTTTGCTGGCAAAATCAGCCAGCCACCTATAGCTTGAGTAAGAGTGAACGGAGTTTGGCATGCGCAGACCTATCGGAGTGGATCTTTTCGCGGGTGCAGGCGGCATGAGTCTCGGCTTCGAACAGGCAGGCTTCGATGTTGCTGCGGCAGTAGAAATCGACCCGGTTCATTGTGCCGTCCATAAGTTCAATTTCCCTCAGACGGCGGTGATCTCTCGATCAGTCGAACGGCTGTCTGGTAGGGAGATTCGGCTGGCTGCGGGGCTGGGAACGCGTCCGGTCGATTGCGTGTTTGGGGGCGCACCGTGCCAAGGCTTCTCACTTATCGGTCATCGGGTTCTCGATGACCCGCGGAACAGGCTTGTTCTCGAGTTCGTCCGGATCGTCAGCGAGTTGGATGCACGGACCTTTGTGTTCGAGAATGTTAAGGGGCTCACACTTGGCCACCACAAGCAGTTTCTGAACGAACTGGTCGCCGCATTTCACGCGAAAGGTTACCTGGTCCGCCTTCCTTGGCGCGTGCTGAACGCAGGCAACTTTGGCACTCCGCAATCACGAGAGAGACTTATCCTATTCGGCGCGAAAAAGGGCGAAATCCTGCCTGATTACCCGGCAGCGATCACGGCAATTGCGGGTCGTAAGTCAAAAACAGACTTGAGCTCTGGACCCACTTGTGTAGATGCGCTTGGCGACCTGCCAGATGCTGAAATGTTTCCCGAACTGAACAACATTGACTCGGTCAGACCGCT
>JANNAF010000524.1:0-26905 GCA_031384005.1 Rhodobacterales bacterium
GGTGTGCTAACCCGTGGAAATTACTTGATTTCCGACGAGATCATTCCGCATTTCCGCCCCATCACCGACGCCGTCAAGGACGCCGGTGCGGTGATCCTGCAGCAGCTTTACCACATCGGCGCCCATGGCGATTCGGACCTCTCCTTCGCCCCGCACTGGTCGCCCTCCGGCGGTCCGTCCTACCACGATTCTGACGGTTCCCATGCCATGACCGAGGCAGAAATCGAAGAGCTTCTCGACGCCCACGCCAATGCCGCTCTGCGCGCAAAACTCTCGGGTTTTCAAGGGGTTGAAGTGTGGGCCGCCTACCATTCCCTGCTCGACCAGTTCTGGACCCCGTGGTCCAACCAGCGCAGCGACCGTTGGGGCGGCTCCCTTGAAAACCGCACCCGTTTCTCCCGTACCCTGATCGAGCGCATCCGCAGAACCTGCGGCGAAGACTTCATCGTGGGCCTCGCCATCTCCTGGTCCGCCGCCTATTCCGTGACCCTAAGTGCCGAGGATCTTTGCGAAATCGTCGCTCTGCATGATGCCACGGGACACATCGATTACGTCACCGTCGGCTATGGCTCCTACCTCGATTTCGAAGGCATCATCCCTGCCTTCACCTCGGGCGAAAAGCTGACCACCCCCCTGACAACGCAGCTTAAAGCACTCGTTAAACATGCGCGTATAACCTCCGAAGCCGGGATCAGAACCCCCGACAACGCCGAAACCATCATTGCGTCGGGCGAGGCCGACCTCGTCTCCATCGTCCGCGGCCAGATCGCCGACCCCCATCTGGCCCGAAAAACCACCGAGGGGCGCAGCGCAGACATCCGCGGCTGCATCTCCTGCAACCAGATGTGCTGGGGCCGCCGCAGCCGCGACTACTGGATTTCCTGCCTGATCAACCCCTCCGTTGGCCGCGAATTTGAATGGGGCGGCGACAGGTTTGCACAGGCTCAAACGGTTAAGAGTGTGTTAATCATAGGCGCAGGCCCAGCCGGATTAGAGGCCGCCCGCGCCGCCGCTGAACGCGGCCACAGCGTTGAAATCGTTGAGGCTTTGCCCGTCATCGGCGGCCAGTTCCGCCTTGCAGGCATGCAACCCCGCCGCACCCAGATCCTCGATTTGATGGATTGGTATGAACGCCAGTTCGATAAACTCAACGTCAAACTCCGCCTCAACACCTATCTCGACGACGCCGACATCGCGGCCCACCAAGCCTCCACCGTGATCCTTGCCACCGGCTCACTCCCCGACGAAACCGGCTTCCAACGCTGGCAACCCCACTTGGAATCCCTGCCCGGCATCACCCTCGGCAATGTCTGGTCCCCCGAACAGGTGCTCCGCCGCGAGGCCCGCATGGGCGACAGCGTTGTCCTCTACGACGAAGGCTCCAACTGGCGCGGCGTTGGCACCGCCTGGGCCCTGGCCGAACAGGGCAAACAGGTGACCATCGTCACCCCCGAACCCTTCGTTGGCCGCGAAATCGCCCGCACCGCCGCCGACACCGCCGCCCGCCGCCGCATGGCCCAACTGGGCGTCATATTCCGGACCGAACACTGCCTGACCGCTTGGCACGGCAACGGTGTCACCGTCCGCAACCTCTTGACCGGATACGAGGAAACCCTCCCCACCTCTGCCCTCGTCATGTCCACCACCAACCGCGCCTTCGATCCCTTCCCCGAAAACTTCGCCGACAAAACCACCCACCGCATCGGCGACTGCTTGGCCCCCCGCCTCGCCGCCTATGCCTTCCACGAGGGGCGCAAACTCGCGCTCACCCTGTGACCCCATCCTCGCTGTTCAAATATCCTCGGGGTCCGGGGGCCAGCCCCCGGGGCCTAAAACGGGCACTCCGTCCGAAATTCGACCCACGCTTTCGTCCCCGGATGATGCAACCCCAACACCTCGGCATGCAGCATCAGTCGCGCATAATTCTCTGAATTCGCTGAATAAATCGGGTCGCCCAAAATCGGATATCCCAAAGCCTGCATATGCACCCGCAACTGATGGCTGCGCCCGGTCTGCGGAAACAGCCGCACCCGCGTCTCGCCCGGCAACCGCTCGACCACCTCAAAATCCGTCACCGCCGCACGGCCAAGCTCAAGATCCACCCGTTGCCGTGGCCGAAACTCCCAATCCGCCCCAATCGGCAAGTCGACCCGCCCCCGGTCAACCTCTATCAACCCTGCCACCCGGGCCACATAAACCTTCTTCGCCCGCCGCTTCTCAAACTCCTGTCCCAAAAACCCCTGTGCCGCCTTGGTCCGGGCAAAGATCATCACCCCAGAGGTGTCGCAGTCCAACCGATGCACCAATAGTGAATCCCAGTACGCCGCCCGCAAACGGCTTTCCAGACAATCCTTGCGGCCCTCCAACTTGCCCGGCACCGACAGCAATCCCGCCGGCTTGTCGGCCACGATCACCAGATCATCCTGGTAAATCACGTTCAGCGGCACATCCGGCGGGCGATAGTCGAACTCAAACAATCTGATGTCCTGCGGCCTTCAACCGTCCGGCCAGATGCGTGATATGGGCCGGGCCCACCTCACAGCAGCCACCAACAATCGTCGCCCCCATCCCAACCCAAGCCATTGCGAAATCGCCGTATTTCTCAGGCGTCAGGTCATGGCGGTGGGTCAGTTCCTTGACCGTCGGCGCATCCTTCAGGAAATTTCCCGAAATATGCGAAAACCCATTGGCATAGGCGCCGAACGGCAACCCCAAGCCCTTCAACGCGGCCAAGGCCGCCACCATCGCCTCTGGCACCGAACAATTCGCCAGCACCGCCGCAACCGGATACTTGGCCACGACGGCGGCCAAGCCCGCCACAGGTTCGCCCGACCGCAATTTGGTCCCGTCGTGATCATCCACCGACACGGACAGCCACACCGGTTTGCCCGCCGCCTGCGCCCCTTTGGCCACCGCTTCAGCCATGACCAACGAAGCCATCGTCTCGCACAGGATCACATCGACATGGGGCCCCAGAATAGCAGCAATTTCCGCGTATTTCGGCGCGGCCACCTCAATCGGTTCCGCCAGATCAGGCCGATAGGACGCCTTCAATGGCCCAATCGACCCGGCAATCCGCGCGGTCCGCGCGCCCCGTGCTTCATGCGCCTCGGCCAGCGCCCGCAGATGCAGCGCGTGGAACATATGGTCCATATCGACCCGCTCCAGCCGGTCATGATGGATCGCATAGGTGTTCGTTGTGGCCACTGTGGCCCCAGCAGCAAAGTAATCTTCATGGATCGCCCGCACCATGCCGGGATGGTCAATCATCACCCGTGTCGCCCACAGCGGCGTCGGCTCATCCCCCGACCGCCCCACCAGTTCCTGTCCCATTCCGCCGTCCAAAAGTGTGATCTGTGCCATTGGTCTCTCCCCTTGTTGCACCATCCCCGCCCGGTGCAAAAGTTTCAAGGGTTTGACTGCGCCTATCCGATGCGCCAAACTGGATCATGGAATACGAAACCCTTCCCGCCGCCACCTTTGGCCATGCCTTGCGGGCGCTATCGGTGAACCTGCTGGTGCGCGACGTGCTCGCCCAGGTCTCCTTCTTGACCGAAGTGTTTGGCATGCAAGCCCATCAGGCCACCCGCGACTTTGCGATTGTCCTGCATGGCGGCCATCCTTTCCAGCTACATGCCGACCACACCTACCACTCCAACCCGTTGCTATCCCTGCTGTCCGATGGCGCACCGCGTGGTGCCGGGATCGAACTGCGCCTGCACGAGGCTGACCCAGACCTTGCTGTCAGCAAACTCGACCCGTTTCCGGATGCCATCTTGTTGCAGGCCCCCACCGACAAAACGGCCCATGGCCTGCGTGAGGCGGTGATCTTGTGCCCGATGGGCTATGCTTGGGTCCCGTCGCGCCGGATCTAATCCTGCGGCAAGCCGTCGGTCAGATCATAGTAGTCGCCCTTGTCCGCCACAAAGATATGCCGTCCCAGATGACCGCCTGTTGGGTTGTCAATTGCCCCAGCCTCGACCGAAAACCCGAAACTGCCGTGAAAGGTCAACCCAGACCCACAGGTCGGACAAAAGCTGCGCACCCCGCCATTTGGGCTGATGTGATCCCGCGTGCCCCGTGATTGCCAGACGATTGCCGCCGGGTCGGCATCAAAACTGGCCGCAAAATGCCCCGATGTCTTGCGGCACTGGTGACAATGGCACGCCCACATGTCGCCCGCAGGTCCGGGCAGCGTGAATCGGTTCGCGCCACACAGACAAGACCCGGACAACAACGGCGCATCAGACGCGGTCCCGCTGTAGTAATCGCCGGCGTCCGCCTCGTGCCAATGCTCGGCCATTTGCAACCCCGTCGGCCCGTCAATCGCGCCGGGGGCAAAGCTGATCTGGTCTGATCCTGTCGCCTGCCAGAACAAAAACGCCCCGCACCCAGTGCAGAACCCACGCCGGGCACTGTCCGATGCGGCATACCAAGCGAGCGTTTCCGATTTAAACAGCGTCAGGGCCGCCACCGGAACAGCACTCGCCGCCCAGAAATGCCCCGATTGCTTGCGACATTGCGTGCAATGGCAGGCGACCACCGGACGGGCCGGACCCGCCACCTCAAAGGCCACACCGCTACACAGACAGGACCCCTTCATTCCGCCTCCGCAAACACTTCTGCCAGCAGCGGTACCAGCCACGCCTCATCCGCCGCCGTAAAAGCGGCTGGCGTGTCGCTGTCGATGTCCAGCACGCCCAACAACACCCCGGCCTTGTTCCAGACCGGCAAGACCAGTTCCGATCTGGTCGAGGCTGCACAGGCGATATGCCCCGCAAATGCCTCGACATCAGGCACATTCTGCACCTGCCCCGTCCGCGCGCAGGCCCCGCACACCCCCCGGTCAAAGGGGATGACCAGACAGCCATGCCCCCCTTGATAGGGACCGATTTTCAGGACTTGCGGGGCGACCACGCGGTAAAAACCGGTCCAGTCGGCATAGGGATGGGTGTTGTGGATTTCGCAGGCCACAGTGGCCATCAGGGCCACCGTGTCAGTCTCACCATGGGTCAAGGCACGGATCGCAGTGGACGTCGCGGCATAGTCCATCTCAGTACCCCAATGCGCAGCCATCCTTGCGCGGGTCTGATGCCCCGATCAGGATGTCATCGACCATCTGAATGTTCTGTGCGCCGCCCAGTGGATCGCTTGGCACCGAAACCTGATGCCCCATTGCGGCCAGCTCCGCGCGCACATTGTCGCCATAGCCGCGTTCCACCTGCATGCCGTCCGGCCCGCTGAAACACCGCGGGGCGTCGACTGCGGTTTGCTGGTCCATTCCGAAATCGACCATATTGGTGACAAACCGTACATGCCCCGTTGGTTGATAGGCCCCGCCCATCACGCCAAATGGCATCACCGCCCGCCCCGCTTTGCCCAGCATCGCCGGAATAATCGTGTGCATCGGCCGTTTGCCCCCTGCCATTTCATTCGGGTGCCCCTCGGCCAACGTGAACCCCGCCCCCCGATTCTGAAAATTAATCCCGAACTTGGCCGAGGCCAAACCCGATCCAAACCCCCAGAAAATAGAATAAATCAGCGACACGGCCATCCGGTCCCGGTCAACCACTGTGATATAAATTGTGTCGCGGTGCAGTGCCTCGGTCAGCGGCGCTGCCGTCGCCATGGCGCGGTTGGGGTCGATCAGGGCAGCCAGACGTTCTGCCACCTCAGGCGACAGCATGTATTCCAACCGCGGCGACGCCTCGGCGATAAAGCGGTTGCGCGCATCGTAGGCCAGCTTGGCCGCTTCTGCCTCGATATGCGCGCGCGCACTGCCCAACGGGTCCAGCCGGGCCAGGTCGAAATGTTTGAGGATGTTCAGCATCAGGATCGCCGTCGCGCCCTGCCCGTTCGGCGGATGTTCCATCAAGGTGTGACCCTTGTAGTCGCCACTGATCGGCGTGCCATAGCTGCACCGCGTTGCGGCCAGATCCTGCAGCGTGTGCGCGCCACCCAAGGCGCGCAGCGACGAGATCATATCCTCTGCTACCTCACCCTCATAAAACCCGGCGCGGCCCTGCGCGGCCACGCGGCGCAGCACCTCTGCCTGACCGGGGGCGCGAAAGACTTGGCCCACACGCGGCACCTGTCCATCCAACAAGTAAAAACGGCGCGCATCGCCCGACAAGGACGGCGCATCCTCTGCCCAGTCAAAGGCGACACGGGGCGCGACCGGCACCCCCTCTTCGGCATAATGAATGGCCGGTGCCAGAACGCGGTCCAAACCCAACCGCCCCCAATCGGTAGAAAGGGTGCAAAACGCGTCCATCGCTCCCGGCAAGGTAATTGGTTCAATCCCGCGTATTGGCACCACGGCCATCTGCCGCGCGCGCAGGGCTTCGGCACTGGCAGATGCTGGCGCACGCCCCGATCCGTTCAAGGTGAAAACCGCGTCGCTGCCTGCAGGCTTGACCAAGGCGAAACAATCGCCACCAATTCCAGTCATCTGCGGTTCACATATCCCCAGCAGAACCGCGCCGGCGATCGCCGCATCCACGGCATTTCCGCCCGCTTGCAGAATGTCGATGGCCGCTTTGGCGGCCAAAGGGTGCGAGGTGGCGCACATCCCGTTGCTGGCATAGGTCGCCGATCGGCCCGGCAATTGAAAATCACGCATTGAACACTCCCCTTTGGCCTGAACCTAGGGCCGATCCACAGGACTTCCAAGCGACTTGGCAATGAGATCGGCCAAGTGGGTGCAAAGGGGGGCTGATCTGGTGGGCAACACCACATGACCCTTTGTCTGGTCCAAGTGCCGCCTCAAGTCGTCCGACCCGACCTGAAATGTGCCTCGGCGCCATGAACTGGGTGGGGGCTAAGATCCACAGCGCCGAGGGAAGCTTTATGCAGCTACCTTGCCGGTATGGCCTGTGTGTTGGGCGAATATTGGGGCGAAATCAGGCTCTTGCGTGGCAATTGGATTGGATGGGAAACAATGGGGTCGGCTTAGCCAAGATAGTCCACGTCGACGCAAAAACTTAGCACGTTTTGGTCGCCGTCGCGCAAATAGACCAGGTCTTGGCTCAACGAGCGAATCAAGAACCAACCGAATCCCCCTTCAGGCAAATCCTGAAACTCGGCCAAAGTGTTCAGTTTCCCTCCCGGCGCATCCCCGCTTGGCATCGGCAGCCCCTGGTCCACCATCCGGATGAACAGATACCCGTCACCCGGCGTAATCGAGATCTGGATCTGGCCAGGATACCTTGCATAGGCATGTTCGACGACGTTGTTCAAAATCTCGGCCAACAGGATCTCGACAGTGCCCCGGCTGTCATTGGTCAACCGGGCCAGCAGGTTGCAGGTAAACATTTCCTGCAGCCCGCTGGAAACGGCCTCGGCACTACCTTCCAAAGTCCGTATCAGGGCTTGGCCTTTGCGCAGTGGCCGTTTGATCAGGCGGGCGGCGGCGTCACCCTGCATTCCGCAATTCCTCGGGCAGAGTCTTGTGGATGATGAACACCGAATCCATTCGGGTCAATCGCAACACCTTCTCCACGGTCGGTGTCAGGCTGGACAGTTCCAAGCGGCGAATCGGGCCCAGCGCCTTCATCACGGCCACAACCGCGCCCAAACCGGAACTGTCCAGAAACAACACATTGGTCATATCCAGAACCACCCTTTGGCTGGGCTCCTCGATGATGTCGCGCATCCGTTCCTTGAACTGGATCGCGCCTGCAGCATCGATCCTGTCACTCAGTGCGCGGATCACCAGGATATTGCCGCGATGTTCACTTTCCAGTTTCATAGTCACACTCCAATCCAGACGGTCCTGTCAAACCCTAGGATGCAGAGGTTACTGATCGGTAAGCGCCGCCAAGAATTATGGAAAAGATCAGTTGAGTTGAAATTGCAGCGGGTAGCGCCCGTCTTCAAAGTCACCAAAAAGATCGGGCAGGTCAGGGTGGCTGACTGGCTCGCCAGTTTCATCGGGCACAAGGTTTTGTTCAGACACATAAGCCACGTAATAGCTTTGGTCGTTCTCGGCCAACAGATGATAGAACGGCTGGTTCTTGGACGGACGGCTGTCCTCGGGGATGTTTTCGTACCAGTCCTCGGTGTTGGAAAACATCGCATCCACATCGAACACCACGCCACGGAACGGGTGCTTGCGATGACGCAGCACCTGTCCGATGTGATATTTCGCTGCAGTTCTCAGCATCATGTGACGTCCCCCAGTTCCCCTACATAATCCCCTAGGCCCTGCCTTGTAAATCAGCGAGGTGATGCACAAAGGAAACAGTCTGTGGTCCTCAGACCTACAGTCGGGCGCATTCCCGCCGATGCAACCACCCCACACTTGCGGAATTGTGACCATTCCCCCGGTTCCCCTTGGCCCGCTTTTGTCCTATCGTCGGAAAAAATAATACGCATGAGGGGCAAATGAGCAGACTTCTCCGTGCGTCGATCCTGTTGCTGTTTCTCGCCTCTTGTGGGGGTGGCAACTTTTCGGCGCCAAAAGATCTAGACGACGCCTGTTCGATTGTCCGGCAAAGACCGACCTATCTGACTGCGATGAAGGCGACCGAACGAAAATGGGGCATCCCCGTCAGCGTCCAGATGGCCACGATGTACCAGGAAAGCAAGTTCATCGGAAACGCCCGTACCCCGCACCGCTATGCGCTGGGGGTCATCCCGATGGGGCGGCAAAGCTCGGCCTATGGCTATTCTCAGGCGCTGGACGGCACATGGGAGGAATACCAACAGGACCAGCGGCGCCGCAGTGCCCGCCGGGACAATATCCGCGACGCAACCGATTTCATCGGCTGGTACATGGACGAAAGCTCGCGCAAACTTGGCATCTCAAAATCAGATGCTGCCAGTCAGTATCTAGCCTATCACGAGGGACGGACTGGTTTTGCTAATGGCAGTTACAACGCCAAGGCATGGCTGGTGACCATCGCCCAGCAGGTCGGTTCACGCGCCGAACGCTACCGTGCGCAGTTGCAAAGATGCAGGCGTTAAGCCCGCATCATTTTGCCCGTTTGGCCAGTTCGATTTCCATTGAAAACATGGCTGGTCCGTATTTTTGACCCGTCACCAGATCGTCCAGGGTGACCGAGGTTTGGTTGCCGATGTCGTCGGTGATGATCCACTGCTTCAGCGCAATCGGGTTGGGGCTGAACATCAGATCGATCGTGCCATACTCGGGGTGTTTTGGGTCCTGTGCACGCACGATCGTCACCGCGCCCACCTCACTGTGGCCCACCACCATCTTGGCCGCCGACAGATTGACGTTCTGCGCCAAGATCAGGTTCAATGGCGTGCGGGCCAGCGGGTACTGTTCGGGCGGCTGGTTGGACCGAGAGTCAAAAATCACCACAGTGCCGCCCGCTGCGATCACCAGGTTCTTGTCCGGTGCGGCATATTCGAACCGCGCCCGACCGGGTCGCTGAATAAATATCTTGCCGCGGGCTTTGGATCCGTCCGCATTGACCTGCACGAATGAGGCCTCGACGGTTTTCCAGCTGTTCAGATAGGCCGACAAGGCATCCAGCGGCACTTCCTTGGCCTGCAAAGGCAAGGACAACAACATCACGGCAAGCGGGGCCAGAACGGCGCGAAATATTTTCATGCTGTCAACATAACAACCGCAAACCACTCTTGCACCCCCAAGCCCCCTCACAAAGCCGAGAAGCGCCGATCCCGATTATTGGCCTAAACCAAGGCAAGCTTCTGGCGTAACATGATCGCATAGTGACCCTTACCGCCCAAAGGCCTTTAATGATCCAGTCGCGTCGCAGCTTTCTCGCTACATTCGCCGCGATGCTCGCAAGCCCGGCCCTTGGTCAGACCGCTTTTCCGATGGTTGCCAACGCAGACTTTGGCCAGTGGGTGGCGCGGTTTCGCGCGCGCGCCACTGACAAGGGCGTTGCCGCCGCGACCTTTGACGCCGCCTTTGCTACAGCCGGGTACATTCCCGCAGTCATTGAAAAGGACCGCAATCAGCACGAATTCAACCTGACGCTTGAGGACTACTTTGCGATCACCGTCTCGGATGAGCGGATAAAAAAGGGCCGTGCCGCCCTGCAAAAGCATCGCAAGCTGCTGTCTCAGATCGAGGCAACCTATGGCGTCGAACCCCATGTCGTCACCGCCGTTTGGGGGATCGAGAGTTTTTACGGCACCAAGCGCGGCACCGTGCCCACCATTTCGGCGTTGGCCACCCTGGCCTATGACGGACGGCGCGGCCCGTTTTTCGAGGCGCAATTGATCGCCGCCTTGAAAATCCTGCAGCGCGGCGACGTGACGGCGGCGAAAATGCTGGGGGGCTGGGCCGGGGCGATGGGGCATACACAATTCATTCCCACCACCTATGCCGCCTTTGCGGTTGATTTTCGCGGCGACGGTCGCCGCGACATCTGGTCTGACGACCCAACCGATGGCCTCGCCTCGGCAGCGCATTACATCGCCAAATCGGGCTGGTCCTATGGCCAACCTTGGGGGGGCGAGGTGCAATTGCCGCGCGACTTCAACCGTGCCCTTGCCGGCAATCTGCGGCGTCGGGCAACGGCAGATTGGGCAAAGCTGGGGGTTCGGTCGGCCTCAGGGGGGCGCCTGACCGACCATGGCGCGGGGTCGGTCATTCTGCCCGACGCCGCGTCTGGGCCCGCCTTTCTTGTTTTCAGCAACTATACGGTGCTGACCCGGTACAATGCCGCGCAGAAATACGTGATCGGTCTGGGCCACTTGTCAGATCGCCTCAGGGGTGGCACCGCCTTGCAGACCCCGTTCCCGCCCGACAAATACGGCCTGTCCCAAAATGACCGCATCACCCTGCAAAAACGCCTGACGCGATTGGGGTATGACACCGGGGGAACCAATGGCGTGATCGGCCCCATGACACGCGGTGCGATCAAGGCTGTTCAGCAGTCGCGCGGCCTGACCGCCAATGGCAACCCCTCGCCCGAGTTCCTGTCGATGTTGCGCTGACCAGTCGCCAGATCAGCGCCGCCCACCCAGCATTGCCAAAATTGAAGGCAAATCCAATTGGGAGGCAGTTTTGTGGTTCACTCACCTACCTTCGTCAAACTCTGGCGCGCACCTCAGGACACCGGAACGGTCGGAACCCTGCAGGATGATGTTCTGACTGCCGATAACGGTATCTTTGTGCTGAACGGCTTTGGCGGGCTGGATCTGTTGTATGGCAGCAGTCAGAACGACACGCTGTTTGGCGGCGACGATAACGATTCCGTCTATGGCGGCGGCGGAGCAGGCCAGTACCAGCTCAACCGCTTGACCGAAAACAGCCACGACACCGTGGTGGGCTTTGATCCACTGACCGAAAGCCTGCACATCGCCAGCTTTGTCACCACCACCTTTGACCGTCTGATCGAGGACGCGCTGCAATCTGGCCCAAATCTGATCCTGCGTCTTGGCTCCAGTTCGGTCCAGTTCAACAACACGACGATCGACGATCTGAACGCAGGCAACGTGTTCTTTTTGCAGGCGTCACAACTCGGTCAGTTGAACCACAATCGCCCTACCGTCAAAAGTGATCGGCCGGTCCGTCAGAACCAGATCATATCGCGCTGCCCGAATGAACCCGGCCTGCAGCGGTTCCAACGCGAACAGCGCCACCATTGGGGCCGCAACCGCGCCACCCGCCATCACCGCAACCTTTGCCCGCATCGCACCACGCCTGGTCATGACGTTGAAATCCTCGCAAGCCTCCTGAACCGCTTCGGCGCGCAAGGCCAGATCGCCCGCAAACTCAATCGGTTGCAGCGGATCAGCCCGCAAGACGGCCTCGCCGCGCAGATCGAACCCCGGCCCCGAAATCACCGTCAAATTGCGATCCACCCCGGGCAGCACAGAAAAAGGCCCATCCTCAACCACCGCTGCCCGGCTCAACCGCCACAGCAACAGGCCATCCCGCTCCATCCGGAACATTTCGACCGTCTGACCCCGGCCATTGGCCCAAGGCATGACCTTGAAATCACTCTGCGTCAGATGTCCGATCATTCCGCAATCTTTGGCACGATGACCACCTCTGCTGCCAGTTCCTCGAAATCAAAGTTGTCCAGCCGCCGCGCCCGTTTCCCGGCCTTGTCGCTGCTGATCTTGATTTCCTCTATATCCTTGGCCGCCTGTCCGAAATGCCGGTCCAGATTGCCGACCCTTTCGCCCAGACGCTCGATATCCTTGTACAACTCACCCAATTCCCGCCGGATCGCCCCCGCCTGTTCGCGCATCCGCGCGTCTTTGAGCACGGCGCGCATGGTGTTCAGCACCGCCATACAGGTCGTGGGCGACACGATCCAGACCTTGGCTGCAAACCCCTCGCGTACGATCTCGGGGTAGTTTGCGTGCAACTCGGCATAGACGGCCTCGGACGGCAGGAACATCAGCGCCCCATCCGCCGTTTCCCCCTCGATGATGTATTTCTCGGATATCGCGCGGATATGCGCCCGTACACTGGTGCGCAAAAACGCTCCGGCCTCGGTCACCTGACGCGGCGTTTCTGCCCGGCGCAGCGCCTCATAGGCCTCAAGCGGGAATTTGGCATCCACCGCAATCGGACCAGGCGGATTGGGCAGGTGGATCAGACAGTCCGCACGTTTGCCGTTCGACAGCGTGGCCTGCATGGTGAACGCATCCGATGGCAATGCCTTGCCGACGATGTCGTGCAACTGGATCTCGCCAAAGGCCCCGCGCGCCTGTTTGTTCGACAAGATATCCTGAAGGTTCAACACATTGCCTGACAGCTTTTCGATGTTGGCCTGCGCCTTGTCGATCGTCTCCAACCGCTGGTGCAAATCGCCCAGACTGCGCGCCGTGCGCAGACTGGTGCCCTGCAACGCCTCGGCCATGGCCGCCTGCACATCGGCCAGCCGCCGCTCCATCAGTTGCAGCATGGCCGATTGACTGACGGTCTGCGCCTCGGACACATGATGCAGCCCCCCAGCCAGCCGTTCCTGCCCGTCCGACAACCCCTGCACACGGCTGGCCAGCCAGCCCAGTTCCCGCATCAGCGGCGCAGACTCGCGCCCTGCCGCCCGCAAGACCAGCAGCAGCAACCCCACCAGCAGCGCCAACGCCCCGCCAATCACCAGAACCTCGGGCGAATTCCACGCATAACTGACGCCAAACAGGGTAATCATCTGCGGCCAAACAACCGTTCAATATCGGCCAACTTCAACTCCACATAGGTCGGCCGCCCATGGTTGCACTGGCCCGAATGGGGCGTCGCCTCCATCTCGCGCAGCAACGCATTCATCTCCTCGGCCCGCATCTGGCGGCCTGAACGGACCGACCCGTGACAGGCCATCCGGCTCAATATCGCATCCATCCGCGCCTGCACGGTGCCCGACTGGCCCAGATCGGCCAACTCGTCCAGCACATCGCGCAACAGTTCCGCTGCCGCGACTGTGCCCAATATTGCCGGCACCTCGCGCACCGCAACGGCCCCGCCGCCAAAGGGCTCAATCACCAACCCCATCCGCGCCAGTTCGCCCGCCGCCTCCAGCAACCGCGCCGCATCCGTGGCCGAAAGATCAACGATTTCCGGGATCAACAGCGCCTGAGCCCTGACCCCCGTCTCCGCCATCTGCCGCTTCAGCCGCTCATAAACCAACCGCTCATGCGCCGCGTGTTGATCGACAATCACGATCCCCGTTGCTGTCTGGGCAATGATGTAATTTTCATGCACCTGCGCCCGCGCAGCCCCCAGGGGACGGGTTTCATCAACCCCGTTCGGGCTTTCTTCGACCCTTGCCGCAGGCGCCTCGGCAAACCCCATCGGCGCCTGAAACGCAAAACTGCGCCCCAGCGCCCCCTGCGATGGACGGTCCATCTGATACACCCGCACCTCAGGCCGCATCGCCGCCAGCGTGGCATCCGCCACGGTCGAGGACGCCCGATGCCCCGCCCCCGCCAGTGCGGTTTTCAACCCCGTGATGATCAGCGACCGTGCCGCCTCGGGCTCACGAAACCGCACCTCGGACTTGGCAGGATGCACATTCACATCCACCCGTTCGGGATCGCAAATCAGGTTCAACACGGCCGCCGGATGCCGGTCCCGGCTCAGGAAATCGAAATAGGCGACCCGCAGCGCGCCCAGCAGCATCCGGTCCAGCACGGGCCGCCCGTTTACCAAGACAAACTGCTGCACCGACGACCCGCGCGAATAGGTCGGCAAGGCGGCATAGCCCTGCATCCGCAACCCCTCGCGCTCGACATCAATCCGCAGCGCGTTCCCGGTGAAATCGGCCCCCAGAACCCGCGTCAGCCGCCTGTGCAAGGCGTCAAAGAAATCACCATTCTCGGGGTCGGCGCGAAAGATCACGCGCGGGGCCTCGCCCTCGCACGCCTCGGACAGCACGAACCCCACATGCGGCTCGGCCATCGCCAGACGGCGCACCACATCGGCAATGGCACCAGATTCTGCCCGGTCCGTCCGCAGAAACTTCAACCGGGCCGGGGTGGCATAGAACAGATCGCGCAACTCGACCACCGTGCCCCGCGTGGCCGCCGCCGGCCTGACCGCCGCCATGCGCCCGCCCGCCACTGTCAGCGAAACCCCCTCGCCCCCCTCGACGCGCGAGGTCAGCGTCAACCGCCCCACGGCGCCCAAAGACGCCAGCGCCTCGCCGCGAAATCCAAAACTGCGGATGTTCAGCAAATCGCTGCCGTCGATCTTGGAGGTGGCATGCCGTGCCACTGCCAGCGGCAAATCCGCCGCCGTCATGCCGCAGCCATCATCCGTCACCCGGATCAACACCTTGCCGCCTGCACTGTAATCCACTGCGATCCGCCGTGCGCCCGCGTCCAGCGCATTTTCGACCAGTTCCTTGACGGCCGAGGCAGGCCGCTCCACGACCTCACCGGCCGCGATCCGGTTTATCGCCGCCTCGTCCAGTGCCCGGATCACCGGGCGATCGCTTATATTGGGGTCGTACATCGTCATGCCCCCAGTTCTAGCAGGTCCAACCGCCCGGGGCCACAGATTCGCGCCCGCGTCAGAACCCGAAACTGACGCCCAGCGTCAGGCTGGTGACCACACTCTCGTCAATGATTGGACTGTTGCTCAGGGCCTGCGGCAGAAACTCGGCCTTCACCCCGCCGAAAATCCGGGTCTGGTCGTTGATCGGATACATCGTGCCCAAGGTCACAAAGGGCACGACCGCAGCCCCCGGTGCATAGGCTGGCCGCCCCCCCGCTGCCTCGGATCCCCGAACGCCATAGACATATTCCGCAAGATCAGCACTTTGCCAAACCGCCCCACCGCCGAGCAACATCGGCACCCGGCCAAGGGTGATCAATGAACTTGCCTCGATGCTGACTTCTTGCCCACCATGTTCGTCTGTCACCTCGGTCACGGCGCGCAGGTCAATATTGATCCGGTCGGTTGCGGCAAAGCCCAAGGTGACCCCGCCATCCACGCTGAAATTTCGGTTCATTCCGGCAAGTGCTGTGCTGTCACCAGCACTGAACGGGGCAAACCGCGGCGCGATGATCGCCGCCACGTCCAAACCGTCGCGCGTGATCACATTCAGACTGGCCCCATCGCCGGTGTTGATCGAAAACTTGCCACGCTTGAACCCCAGCAGCGGCACGACGACCCCGAACCTGTCCTCACCGGCATAGGGGTTGGTGCCCGTGATCCCCAAGGCCCCAACTGAAAATCCATCGGGCACCTGCTGCGCCACGACGGGCTGACCCAGTCCCGCAGCAATCGCAAAGCCAAAGACCGCTTTCAGCATCGCATCTTTCCCCGACCTCATGGCACCGCCACCACGCCAACGGGTTCGCCCACAACCACAAAATACAACTTGCCCGGCGTCAGCAATTCGGCCGCCACGCGCGCCATATCCGCCAGCGTCACCGCCTCGACCCGCGCATTGCGGGTGGCGGGATAGTCGGTCGGCAGACCCATCACCTGCATTCCCACCAGAATACTTGCAATCGTGCCATTGCCGTCAAACCGCAACGGATAGGCCCCAGTCATGAAGGTTTTCGTATCGTCCAGCTCTTTTTGCGTCACACCATTCGTTGCCAGATCGGCCCAAACCGTGCGGATCACCTCCAGCGCCTCGGCAACCTTGTCATTCGACACCGACAGACCGCCCGACAGCATCTCGGCATGGTCATAGGCTGCAAGCCCGGTCCCCACACCATAGGTCAGGCCACGCTTTTCGCGCAACTCGTCCATCAGGCGCGACGAAAACCCGTTGCCCCCCATGATTTCATTCAGGATCGACGCGGCAAAATAGTCAGGGTCGTCAAACTGCATCCCGCCTTGATAAAAACTGATCGCGGATTGCGGGCCCGGAAACGGCTCCACCGCCACCCCAGCCTTGGCAGTGATCTCGACCCGGGTCGGCAACGGGGCCCCTGTCGCGGGCAATTCGCCCAGCAGCCGGTCCAACAGCGCGCCCAACTCGGCCGGCGTGATGTCGCCCGCCGCCGCCACAAAGATCCGGTCGCGCGCCAGCGCCCCGGCAAAGGCCGTCTGCATGTCATCCGCCGTCAGCGCCACCACACTCGCCTCGGTGCCATCGCCGTCCGATCCATAAGGATGCGTACCAAAGGCCGCGGTGCGCAGCACCTTGCCCGCAATCGCGTCCGGGTCCTTGGCATCCGACGCCAGCCCGGCCAATACCTGCCCCCGGACCCGTTCAACATCTGCCGCATCAAAGCGCGGCTTGGTCAGCGCCTGCTGCAATAGGCCAACCGCCTCGTCCCGGTTTTCGGTCAGAAACCGCGCCGATACGCCGACACCATCCACATCGGACCGAAACCGAAATTCAGCCGCCAGCGCATCGCGTGCCGCAGCAAAGCCCTGACTGTCCAGATCCCCCGCGCCCTCCTCGATCAGCGCGGTCATCAGGTTGACCTCGCCACGCTTGCCCTCGCGGTCCAGCGACGTTCCGCCCAGAAACCTGATCTCCAGCGCGGTAAAGGGGATGCCATGCTCCTCGACCAACCACGCCTTGATCCCGCCGGGCGAGGTGACCTCGGCAATCTTGATTTCGGCCAAGGCAGGCAGTGCGACGAAAACGGCCAAAATGGCCCAAACCAAACGTTTCATTCTGCGGCCTCTTCAGTGGTCAGCCATCCGGTAACGGCGTTATTCCGGTTCAGCACTTTGGCGGCGGCCGCCATCACCTCTTCGGCGGTGACAGCCTGCAACACCTGCGGCCAATCCTGCACATCCTGCACCGACATGCCCAACGCCAACGCCGCACCGTATTGCCGCGCCAACCCCTGCACATTGTCGCGGCCATAGATTTCCGAGGCACGGACCTGCGCCTTGATCCGGGCAAAGTCTTCGGGGTTCACGCCATCCGCCATGAACTTGGCCAGGACGCCGTCCAACGCCTCCTCGGTTGCTTGCAGACTGTCGCCCGGTTTGGGCACCACAACCAGCCCAAAGGTGTTTGGGTCCAACGACAACCCATCATAAAACGCCGCCGTGTAAACCGCGGTCTGCGTGTCAAACTGCAAGGCCCGCGCCAGAACTGATGTCGTAGGATTGCCGCCCAGCAATTCTGCCAACAGACGCAACGCCGCTGCCTCTTTCTGATCGCCGGGGTTGCGCTCGGGTGCCAGATAGGTGCGGATGACATAGGGCTGCGCCACGCGGGCATCCGCCAGAACCATCCGCCGCTCGGCCAGTTGCGGCGGCTCGGTCGGCCGCAAACGCGGCTTGATCAGGTCCGATGGCGGCACGGGGCCATAATATGTCTTGGCCAACGTCAGAACCTGCTCTGGCGTCACATCGCCTGCCACGACCAGAATGGCGTTGTTCGGGGCATAGTTCGCCTGGTAAAAATCCAACGCGTCCTGCCGCGACAGCCCCTCGATCTCATGGCGCCAACCGATGATCGGGGTGCCGTAGGGGTGGTTCATGTACTGCGCCGCCGACATCTGCTCGCTCAACAACGAACCGGGGTCGCTGTCGGTGCGCTCATTGCGCTCCTCCAGAATGACCTGCCGTTCGGTGGTCACATCCTCCTCGGTCAGGTTCAGGTTACGCATGCGGTCGGCTTCCAGCGTCATCATCAGCTCCAGCCGATCCGCCGCGACCCGCTGAAAATAGCCGGTATAGTCGGTCGAGGTAAAGGCATTGTCGCTGCCCCCCTGCGCCGCCACGATTTTGGACAGGTCGCCGGGCGCCACTGTTTTGGTGCCCTGAAACATCAGATGCTCCAGAAAATGGGCAATGCCACTGCGGCCGGGGCTCTCATCCGCCGACCCGATCCGGTACCAGACCATATGCACCACGACAGGCGCGCGGTGATCCTCAATCACCACCACATCCATTCCGTTGTCCAGTTTGAATGTGCTGACCGTGTCGGCCAAGGCTGGGCTTGCCCACAAAACAGCGCCGATGATCCACCACAGCCGCATCACATTCCTCCCTATATTCCGGGTAAAGCTAGGCCATCGCAGACCCAACAGCAAACCACCCCACGCAGATGTTACAACCAGGGATCAGCGCGGCGCGTCTGGCGGCGGGGCGGACGGCGTTGCAACCCCCAACGCCCGCCATTTGCCCAGTTCCGCATAGGCATCCAGCCAGAAACGGGAATAGGCGCTGTAATAGGTGTTGACCCGAAACAGCTGCTCCAGCGGGCGTCCGCGATTGGTCTGACGATAGCGCAGATCCTCGGCCGCCAAGGTCGCGCGAATCTGTACAGCCGCCCCAAAACGCGCGGCATGGTTGATCAGTCCGGCATCTGCGGCGGGCACCCCGTTCAAGGTCGGCTGTACGCCGCCCAACGCGGCAATCGCATCGCCCATCGGGTTTTGATCCGTGCGGTTGCTTGCCCCCGGCGTCGGTTCGGGCAGCGCCGCCATATCGGTCGGCACTTCCAACGGCTTTGGCGGCAGAATGGAAAACTCGTCCGGCCCGTTCGTGCTGGACCGCAGATTCATCAGTCGCGGCTCCCGGTCCGAACCGCCACAGGCCGACAGCGCCAACAGCGCGGCACACCCAAAGGCGAGAACCAGTTTCATCTTCCGCATACCTGCACCGTCCCCGCACTGACAGCCCCCAAGGGCCTTGGTTTTGCCTGTCTTAGCGCAAAGCACAGGGCCAGTCACGGGGTCTTTCGGCGCGGTCGCGCCTTGGGCTTGGCCTTGCCACCATCTGAATTGGTCAAAACCACCATCCCGATCGCCCCCACGAAAATCGCAATATCGGCCACGTTAAAGGCAAAAGGATTGTCGATCCCGCAACAGGACATGTTCAGAAAATCCGCCACCGCCCCATAGGCAATCCGGTCCACCACATTGCCCAAGGCACCGCCGATCAGCAAACCTGCCGCCGCTTGCGCCCAGACACCCGCCGCCTCGCGCCGCACCCAGATCCAGACCCAGACCGAAATCGCCACCGCCACCGCGATCAAAACCCAGCGCACCCATGGGCTGTCATCGCCAAACAGACCAAAGTTCATGCCGTCGTTCCACGCCATCCGAAACACCAGAAATGGCGGCAGCACATCCATCTCGATCAGGGTGATCAGGTCCAGCCAGAACACCACGACAATCTTGCTGACCTGATCCACCACAAAGGTGATCAGCGCGACCAGCGGCAGGATACCGACCCGCTCCATGACAATTTGTCTAAAGTTTCGCTTCATCTGTCCATAAATATCCCACGGGGGAAGGATTCAAGGGTTCGCCGAACCCTTGAATCATGGGGGTGTGAAACCCCCATTGCAACCTCAATGCCGGAAATGCCGCTGCCCGGTAAAGACCATCGCCAACCCGGCCTCATCCGCCGCCGCAATCACTGCGGCGTCATTCATCGATCCGCCCGGCTGAATGACGGCAACCGCCCCGGCCTCGGCTGCGGTCAGCAACCCATCGGCAAACGGGAAAAACGCATCCGACGCCACGACCGATCCCACGGTGGGACTGACGGTCAGCCCCATCGCCTGCGCCATGTCGCCTGCCTTGCGTGCCGCAATCCGCGTCGAATCCACCCGGCTCATCTGACCCGCCCCGATGCCGACCGTCGCCCCATCCTTGACATAGACAATCGCATTCGATTTGACATGTTTGGCAACCTTCCACGCAAACAGCATGTCGGCCATCTGCGCCGCCGTCGGCTGAACCTTGGTCACCACCCGCAGGTCAGACATCGGCAACCCGGCATAATCGCGGTCCTGCACCAAAAACCCACCCGCAACCTGCCGAAAGGCCAGCCCGGCCGCCCGCGGGTCCGGCAGCGCCTTGGTCGTCAGCAGCCGCAAGTTCTTTTTCCGCGCGAAAACCGCCCGCGCCGCCTCGGACGCGCCGGGGGCAATGACCACTTCGGTGAAAATCTTGACGATTTCCTCTGCTGTTTCGGCGTCCAGAGGCTGGTTCAACGCCACGATCCCGCCAAAGGCTGATGTCTGGTCACAGGCATAGGCCCGCAAATAGGCCTCGCACAGCGATCCGGCCGTGCCAACACCACATGGGTTGGCATGCTTGATAATGGCGCAGGCCGGACCCTCGGAAAACTCGGCCACCAATTCAAAGGCGGCATCGGTATCATTGATGTTGTTATAGGAAAGATCCTTGCCCTGCCATTGAAACGCCGTCGCCACACCCTCGCGCTTGCTGCCATCGCGGTAAAACGCGGCTGCCTGATGCGGGTTTTCGCCATAGCGCAAACCCTGCGCCAAAGTCCCGGCAAAACTGCGCTGCTTGGGAAACGGCACCCTGAACTGCCCCGCCAACCAGCCCGACACCGCCGCATCATAGGCGGCCGTGCGCGAAAAGGCGGCAAGGGCCAGCTTTTGCCGAAACGCCAGCGTCGTCGCCCCATCGTTGGCCCGCAACTGCTCGATCAACCCGGCATAATCGGACGGATCGGTCACAACGGCCACAAATCGGTGATTCTTGGCCGACGCCCGGATCATGGCCGGACCGCCAATGTCGATATTTTCGATGCAGGTGGCGTGGTCGCCGCCCTTGGCCACCGTTTCCTCAAATGGATACAGATTGCTGATCAGCAGATCGATCGGCTCGATCCCATGCGCGGCCATCGCCACCAGATGCTCGTCATCATCGCGCAGCGCCAGCAATGCGCCGTGAATATTGGGATGCAGCGTCTTGACCCGGCCATCCATCATCTCGGGGAACCCGGTCACCTCTGCCACATCGCGCACCTTCAGCGCAGCGGCGCGCAGCATGTTCGACGTGCCCCCGGTCGAGATCAACTCGACCCCCAGTTCCGCCAACGCCCGCGCCAGATCAATCAACCCGGATTTGTCCGAAACCGAGATCAGCGCTCGGCCAATCGGGACGAGATTTGTCATGCGGGGTCCCCTCGCAATGTGATCAGTCTGTCAGCCGGCGATCTGGTCTGTCACATCTTCACGGTCCAGATCCCTGATGGCCAGCGGAGTATCCTGCGCCTTCGCCAAGGTCCAGCCCACCTGTGTCTCAAAATCCAATGCGCGCGCCGTCAGCACGATCTGCTGGGTCTGCCGCGGTCGCAAGCGCGACTTTTCCAGATAAATTGACGGCTCCAGCGTCATGGCCATGGCGCCCTCCTGCCGAAACACCCAGATCTCGCCACTGCGCAGCGCCAGCGACACTGCGGCACCGCCCATGTCCAACCGCGCCTCTACATCGGGATGGATGTGAAAACGGACCGCGAAATTGACCCCCTTCAGCCGCCCGTCAATCATCAGCTTTTCAAAACGGCGCTTTTCAGGGGTGCTGATCGCCGTCAGCTTGTCCACACCCGTCATATGCCGCCCGTCCGCAGTCAGCATCAGATCCCGCACATGGCTTAGCCCATGTGTGGCAGACCAGCCGTTATGTGCCATGTGCACACCCGCCCCGTTCTCGCCGGGCAAAACACGCAACGTGGGCACCTCGGCCCGCTCGATCATGCCACCCTCAGGATCACGTCCCAAACGCGAAGACGAAAACCGTTCAACCTCCAAGGTCGAATGGGATGCCGTGGCCCGCCCGGCCAACCGCCAATCCGGTCCAAATGGCGCGCCCGACCCACAAGACACGATCAACGGCCGCCGCCCCGAGGTCAGCTCAAACGCATTGGTCGAGGCATGGGCATGCCCCCCTGCCGCCCCACCCGGCGGGCTTGCCGCATCGACAATCACCGTGGTCCGCCCACCCGACAACCGCGCAAAACCCATGGCCAGACCCGCAGAGGGCATTGCCCTGACCCCAGCATTGGCCAGCGCGGTATCCAGACGCCCCTCGGCCCCGCGCCCACCGCCATGAAACCGGGCCAACCCGCCATCGGCATGGCGCAGCGACCGCAGGGTGGGGGCCATCCGCTCCATCGCGGCCAGATGTTCGGGCGGGGCAATGTGACCCGCCTCACCCAGCGCCTGCGCGGCCCAGGTCAGCAGGGTGAACACCTCCAGCAGTTCCTCAGGGTTGCGGGTCGGGATGCCGCCTTCGATGTCAATCTCGGTCTCGCAGTCACGGGCAAGGGCGACCAGCGCCGGGGCGACGTGGTCCTGCATCCCGTCCAGCGCCAGCCCGGCAGAAATGACCCCGGTCAGCGCCTCGAATCGCGGCAGACCGGGGGCCGCCTTGTGCCAGCGCCGGGCCAGAAATACCGTCTGGGCCGACAGCGCGCGGTAATATGTGGCACTTTGCTCGGCGCCAGCGCCCTGCAACAACATCAGCGCATGGTTAATCCAGCGGATCAACCGCCGCCCGGTCAGATCCGCCGTCCACCCCGGCCCGCGCCCTTTGCCAAACCGCGATATCCACTCCAGCGTCCAGCTTTGGGCCCGCTTGCGCGCCGTGCTGTCACCGACCGCCGCCAGATCATCCAGCCAGGCAAAGCCGTGAACCTCGACCGCTGTGGCAGGGTCGGCAAAGGGCACATCCCAAATCGCCACACCGGGGCGTTCAACAACCTGCCCACCCGACACGAAATTTCCCGCCAAGACCTGCTTGCCACGGGCATAAAGGCCAATGGTGCGCGGCTCGGGCTGGGCGACAAAGCCGCGCGCGGCAGGCGCACGCAACGCGCGCCACATGGCATAGCGGTCCCTGACCCCGCCAGACCGCCGCTGCTCCTCCTGACCCGTCATGCTCGCCCACCTGCTCCCGCCGCCCGGTTCCGGGTCATTCGAAGCACGAGCATACCGACCGCCCCCCAGCCTGTCATCACAGCAATGGCGGTTCAGCAGAAATTGGCAACCAGCGTGACCAAGATGGGCAAACCTGCCCCAGCCTGAAGGCCGGTGCAGAACTGCCCATCCTACAAGCCACTCCCGATGCCATAACGCCGGTCCCGTCGTGAGATCATTCGCGGCTTCTTCGGGGATGGACCGGACTTGGGGGCGGGATCTGTTCCAGCACGGCCAACGAAACGAGCGAAATAGGTTACATGTTATCGCAAGAGGTCTTTTTTCCAGGCGCACCAAAAGGATGTCGCCTTACCTTTGAACCCAAAAGCAAAACAATACTGCGACAGGCATAAAATACATCCAGACTATCAGCGTCCCAAGGAAGCGGGCACTGACTGAATCATGGGTCCAGAAGTAGGCATGTGAGAGGATCGAAAGGGTGACAACGACATACCTATGGTGTCGAAGAGATTCAGAGATTCTCATGGCTTCGATCCTTCAACAGACGGCATGATTCTGAATTCCATCCGATCCGGCCTAGGGTGGGTGAAACCCACGATTTTCCCGTGACGCCAGAGTGTCTTATGGCCGCAAGAACCCCGAATAGCCCTCGGCACACCTATGCCCAAATCCGACTCGCAAAAGTTAACAATCCCTTGCAATTCCCTTAACGCCCCATGCGTCCAGACCCGGACGCCCCCTTGTAGGATGGGCAGTTCTCGGCTTTGCCCTCGCAAAGCCGGGGTTTGCCCATCTTCCTCACACCATATGGTCGATCCGCTCCATATACTGCGCCAGCCCCCGGACCTGACCCAACCAACTGTCGATCAACTTCGGATCATGCGGTGCCGCATGAACGCCCACCGCAATCTCCTGCTTCAACAGCGACGTCACTGCCATCGACACTGGCACCGACACCAGCCGCGCCATGGCCGTGCCCCGCGCATCGCCCCAGGCATCCATGGCCCATGTCTCGTGAAACGCAATCCGCCCATCGCGTTCGGCCTTCAGATCGACGAACAGCAACACCCGGTCCGGCTCGCCCGGCGCATAGGAGTTGTCGCGCACAAACTCCGCCGCCATTTCCGCCAGACGCGCATCCCCCTCCGGCCCGGTCAGCGTCTCGATCTCGCGAAACACTGGCCCCCATGCCTCGGCCCAGCCGTTCAACCGGATCGTGCCGCGCACAAAATCGCGCAGCTTCCATGATGGTTCAAACCGGTAATCCTGCATAAAGGGGTAACTGTCGCGGTTGGGATAAACCTCGAAACTCTCGGGGGCTGGCAAGGGCGCGTCATAGCGTGTGATGGCATCCCAAGGCCGCGCCACCCGTAACTCGCTATAGTTCTTCAAACTGCGCGAGGGCGAGCGCAGCGCCTTCAACACCCCCAAGGGCGCCCATGAAAACTTGTACCGGAACGGGTTTGGTATCTTGGGCACCCCCCCGCAATAAGACAGGAAGGACAACACGTTATCAGGATGATACCCCTTGGATGCCCGGTACCGCGCCACCAGATCATGCGCCATCAGATGGTCAATGCCGGGGTCCAGCCCGACCTCATTCACCGACACCAGACCCTTTTCGCGGAACGCATCATCCAGTGCCCGCATCTCAGGCGAGATATAGGACGACGAGACGAAATGCGCGCCCTTGTCCAGACAGGCCCGGGCGATGCCGACATGATGATCGACCGTCAACATGGAAATTGCCACATCGCCGGGCTGCAAGGCCGCCGTCAGCGCCTCCAGGCTATAGGCGCGGATGTCGCGGGCGATGTCGCCCACGGCCTCTTGCGCCTTGGTCACGGTGCGGTTCCATACGACAACCGAATGCCCCGCCTCGATCAACTTGCGCAATCCCGGCGCCGATGACAGGCCCGTGCCACACCAATGTATCGTCATGCTGTCCTCCTCAGACCCCGGCCACGTGCCGGTCAAATTCCACGCGCGCCCGGCCCCAAACGCCAGCATCCAGATCGCCCAGCGTCAGCAGCGCAGGCAACAACTGCCCGGCATAGTCCTGACTGCTCTCGACCGGCAACATCGACGGCAGGTTGTCAATCGCCGTCACTTCCAATGGCGGTGCATCCCACACCCGCAACGCCGGCGCATCCCAATCGGTCGCCCGGTCATACACCTTGATCGGTGAAAAGTCCGAGGTCGGATCGCAGGCAATATCGCCGATCACGGTCAGGGCGCGCGGGTCCGTCTTGGCCGATGCCGGCACAAACACCGGACAACCGGGCCGCGCCAGAATACAGTTCAGGAAAATCTCATGGTCCAGAACTTGCGGAAATGGTCCGCCACTGGCGGTTTCGGCCATATCCCATTTGGTAACCTGAACCCCCATCGCCGCGCACAGATCCGCAGCCCCGGTGCCCACACGCCCCAACGCACCAATGATGATCGCTCGGGGCCGCCCCAGATTGACCAGTTCCGCCGCCAGATCCGCCAGCAGCGCCGACCGCCCGTCATAGCGCGTGACAGGACCGCAGATGCCACCCAACTGCTGCGCCGCCCAGCATTTCAATGCCACCGCCGCCCCGGCATACCCCGCCCAATAGCCAAATGCCGCAACGCGGCGGCCGGACTCATCGACCAGATATTCAAGGTCATACAGCGAACCACCGCCCGCCTTGAACCGTTTAAGGAGTTCCCGCCCAGCGGGTTGGCCCTTGAACGCGTGTCCAAACATGATGTGCCGATGACGCAGCGCCGTGCCATCCTCGGGCAACTCCTTCAATCCAAAAACGATCGCATCGGCCGGGGCATCGGGCCAGCTGTTTTCCACCGCAATCTCGCAACCCGCCGCGCGGTAGGCGTCAATCGGAATCGCGCGCACCGAACTGACCTCGACCGTTACCCTGATGCCCGCCGCGATCAGAACCGCCGCCCCCTCTGGCGTCAGGCCGACTCGCTCTTCATGCGCACGCTGCTCGGCCCGAACCCAAAGATGCACCATCCCAGCCTCCCTAATTCCTGTCACTCTTAGTGCGGTTCAGACCCAAACAGACCGGCAAACCGCTTTGCACACCCGCGCATCGCGTTACCCCCGTCCCCGCAAAACCTGCTCCGCTGTAACAGAGAAGCCCTTGGCCCCCAACCCGGTTTCCGCCAATCTGCGCCAAGTTGCGACCAAAAGGACGCCCGGATGCCCATTGAAATCGTCGCCCCCAACCCCGAATGGCCACAGGCCTTTGCCCGCGTCAAGGCGGCCTTGATACCTGCTTTGCCCAAAGGCACGGCGATCCACCACATCGGCTCGACCGCCGTCGCGGGTCTTGCGGCCAAGGATATCATCGATGTTCAGGTGACAGTGCCCGACCTCACCCATTTTGATGACGCAGCCCTGACCGCCGCAGGCTTTCACCACCGCCCGCCCGCACTAGACCACTGCCCCCCAGGAATGCTTCTTCCAGAAACCGAACTGCAAAAACGGCTTTATCGCGGCGAAACGCCCCACCGTTCAAACGTCCATTTGCGGCAAACGGGCCGTTTTAACCAGCTTTACCCGCTGCTGTGCCGCGATTATCTGCGCGCTACCCCCTTGGCCGCAGCGGCCTATGCCACGATCAAACACCAGCTTTCCGCGCATTTTCCCAATGATATCAATGCCTATTATGACATCAAGGACCCAGTCTTTGACCTGATCATGACCGCCGCCGAGGCTTGGGCCAAGGCGTCCGACTGGGTCATCCCGGCACCAGACTGACGCCGGAAAGATGGGCAAACCGACCCTTTCGGCAAGCCGAAAGCACCGAACTGCCCATCCTACAAGTGGTCTGGAATGGCGCAGGACGGCCACCTCGTTTGCCGACCAACGCCACCTTTGCCGATGGCGG
>JANNAF010000001.1:0-1821 GCA_031384005.1 Rhodobacterales bacterium
GCGATGCCAAGGCCGCAGTCGCCGCCGCCCTGCAATAACAACCCAAAGGCCCCGGAGATCTCCGGGGCCTTTTCCTTAGCTGTGCGGGGGACAGATGGATTGGCTGACCGATAACAAGATCCCGGTGGGCAAGGCGGCCAAGGCCGTCTTCACCTGGATGAACGAAAACCTTGGCCCCCTGTTTGACGCCATCTCCGCCGTGATGGAATGGCTGATCGAAGGCATCCTGTGGCTTCTGCAATCCCCGCATCCCCTTGTGATCGTGGCGCTTTTCATCGCTTTGACATGGTATTTGCAGCGCAGCTGGAAAGTCTGCCTTGGCGTCCTCATCGGGTTTTTGTTCATCCTGAACCAAGGCTACTGGAAACCCACGACCGAAAGCCTGACCCTGATCCTGTCGTCCTGCGTGGTCTGCATGGGGCTGGGTGTGCCCATCGGCATCGCCACCGCCCATCGTCCGCGCCTGTACACTGCCATGGTCCCGGTCCTCGACCTGATGCAAACCTTGCCGACCTTTGTGTACCTGATCCCCGCCATCGTGTTCTTCGGCCTTGGCGCCGTTCCAGGCCTGATCGCCACCGTCATCTTCGTCCTGCCCGCGCCCATCCGCCTGACCCACCTTGGCGTCGCCTCCACCCCCACGGCCCTGCTGGAGGCCGCAACCGCCTTTGGCGCCACCCCGCGCCAACGCCTGTGGAAGGTCGAGCTTCCCTACGCCTTCCCGCAAATCATGGCTGGCCTCAATCAGACCATCATGCTCTCCCTCTCGATGGTCGTCATCGCCGCCCTTGTCGGGGCCAACGGCCTTGGCGTCCCCGTGGTGCGCGCCCTGAACTCGGTCAACACGGCGCTGGGGTTCGAATCCGGCTTCATCATCGTCGTGGTCGCCATCCTTCTGGACCGCATGCTTCGGGTGACCCGCAAATGACCGCCGTAATCTTTGACCGCGTCTCGATCGTCTTTGGCGACAACCCCGACGCCGCCCTGCCCCTGATGGACCGCGGCATGTCCCGCGCCGACATTCAAACCCAAACCGGACAAATCCTTGGCGTCCACGACTGTTCCCTGACCGTGGATGAAGGCGAAATCCTTGTCCTGATGGGCCTGTCCGGCTCCGGCAAATCCACCCTCCTCCGCGGCGTCAATGCCCTGAACCCCGTGGTCCGCGGCAAGGTGCGGGTGCTGGACGGCGACAAGATGGTGTCGGTCACCAACGCCACCCCCGACAGCCTGCGCAACCTGCGCCTCAGCAAGATCGCCATGGTTTTCCAGCAATTCGGCCTCTTGCCGTGGCGCACTGTGCGCGACAATGTTGGTCTTGGCCTTGAACTTGCAGGACAAACCGCTGACCAACGCCGCCCGCTGGTGGACGAACAACTGGCCCTTGTGAACCTGACCGGGTGGGCCGACCGCAAGGTGGGTGAACTGTCGGGCGGCATGCAACAGCGCGTCGGCCTCGCCCGCGCCTTTGTGACGCAGGCCCCTATCCTCCTGATGGACGAACCCTTCTCGGCCCTAGACCCGCTGATCCGCGCCCGCCTGCAAGACGAACTCCTTGACCTGCAAGCGAAACTGAAACGCACCATCATCTTCGTGTCGCATGACCTGGACGAGGCGTTCAAACTCGGCAACCGCATCGCGCTGATGGAGGGCGGCCGCATCGTGCAAATCGGCACCGCCCGCGAAATCATCGCCAATCCGGTCAGCGATTATGTGGCCGAGTTTGTCGCCCACATGAACCCGCTTGGCGTTCTGACCGCCCGCGACGTGATGGAGGCGCTTTCCAGCACTCCGGGCGAAACCAGCGCCACCACCGCCGTC
>JANNAF010000006.1:0-4714 GCA_031384005.1 Rhodobacterales bacterium
AGCCGCCGCCCTGAAACGGATGCAGGAAACCTGGGTTCCGCCGCACAAACGCGTGCTGGGCGTCTTTGTCCCCTTGATCGAGGCGTTGACCGAACGGCAATGGGGCGACAATTCCCCCCCGCGTGAGGTGGCGGTGAAACACGTCGCCCTGTTCGCCACCCCCGCCACCGTGGCCTCCCGTGCGTTCCAGCGCGAACTGGCTTACCGCGCGATCGGTGTCGACGTCGAGGCGCAGCCCTGCGGCGGCGTCGTCGATGCCATCGAACAAGGCGATGAGATTTTGGCCGAGGCGCTGGTGCGTTCCCATGTCGAGGCGCTGAAACGCCGGATGCCCCACCCGCAGGCCGCCGTGCTGGGCTGCACCCATTACCCCCTGATGGCCCGCGCCTTTCAGGACGCCCTTGGCCCCGATGTCAAAGTCTATTCCCAAGCCAGTCTGGTCGCTGAAAGTCTGGCCGATTACCTGACCCGCCGCCCCGAGTTTCTGGGGCAGGGCACACAGACCCGGTTTTTGACGACAGGCGACCCCGCCAGCGTGTCAAACAAAGCCACCCAGTTCCTGCGCCGCGGCATCGTGTTCGAGGGTGCCTGACGGAAAGGCAAAGCGGCAATCATGCTTAACGCCGCCCTAACAAAAAATGGGTTTACGAGCGAAATCATACCCTTGGCCAAGCGTCCAGATCTGGACGCCCCCTGAAATGCAGGCAAGATGACTGATCCTACAGCCCTGACCGCATGGAAATCGGACCGCCTTACCGCCCTGACGGCACCGGATGGCTGGCTGAACCTGACCGACCGTGTCCCCATCGGAAACGGTCCGCAACGCGTGGGCAGCGCCCCCGACAACGACCTGATCCTGTCGCGCGGCCCCGCCCATCTGGGCACCCTGCGGCCCGGCTGGACCTTTGAAACGGGCGGGCAGGTGCAGACCTTTCACCTGAACGGCAACCCCATGCTGACCGTCCCACCGTTCCTGCTGGAAATCCACGACGCAGGCGATGGCCCCGCCCTGCGGGTCCGTGACCTGACCCTGCCGCGACAGGTTGACCTGGCCTATTTCCCCCACGATCCCCAATGGACCCTCACCGCAAGGTGGCAGGCCCTGCCACAACCGCAGCCGCAAACCATCGCGCAAAAAGGCGGCGGCACGTCCCAGATCACCCTGACCCACCGCGCCCATTTTACCCGTGATGGCCACGCCATCACCCTGCTGGCCACCCATTGGAAGGACCGCCAGCCCATGTTCGTGATCCGCGATCACACCTCGGGCGGTGAAACCTACGCCGCGTCGCGGTTCTTGTTGGGCGAGGATGCGACGGCGGACCACATCACCCTGGATTTCAACAAGGCCCACAACCCGCCCTGCGCCTTCACCGATCACGCCATCTGCCCGCTTCCGCCGCGCCAGAACATCCTGCCCTTTGCCATCCCCGCAGGCGAACGCCGTCTGACGTGATCGCCCCGACGGTCCGCCCCGTCGCAAATATACCCGACCCATGCCCGAAAATTGCCGCGATGTGCCGCTTGAATTGCTGAAACCCCAGACTCGTTGTCCGGGCTGTCAGTGCTGCCGTGGTGGGATCAGCCTTGACAATTTCTGTGTGCCGGCCTTGCGTCGGTCGGTTTTTTTTGAAGGTGCCCGCCATGAGCCTTGGTTCGACCACTGCTGACGTCCACATGATCAACATAGCCATGACGGCGGCCGATGGGTCGGGGCAAGTCTGGCAAGATCCGACACAGATGATTCCCCTTGGTATGAACGGCAACCCCGAGGCGTTTGTGGCATCGATCAAGTCCGGCCTGCCTTTGGTCAACAATCTGCGGGTGCATTTCAACGAGTTTTCCTTCAACCCCGATGGGTCGATGAACCCACAATTCGAACGCTTCCTCGCGGCCGCCGCAGCCGAGGGGTATCAGCTCACCATCACCTATGGGTCAGGTGCCAATCAGAACACCGGGATCGGCAATGCCGATTACCCGAACCTGACCAACGCACAGGCCTATGACGCCTTGCAGGATAACTTTGTCGATGTGCAGGGCGCATGGGGCCAGATGCTGGATTGGATGGCAGACCATCCGCAAACCGCAGCGGCCGTCTATGGTTGGGATCTGATGAACGAACCTGCCAGCTATCGCCACACAGTGCGCACCAATGGCAGCGATGCCAACTATTCCGCGGCAGATTTTGTCGGGCTTTATGCCACGCATGCCGCCGAGCTGGCCCAAATGATTCAGGCGCGGACCGACGGCAAGATTCTGGTGGGCGGCTGGGGCTATAACGGTGATTTTCTGACCCTTGCGGCGACGATGGTGCAGGGCGTCTCGGCGCTTGACTATATCCGTGCGGCAGTGGGCGGTGACCTTGTCTGGTCGGCGCATCTTTATCCCGGCTGGATGGGCACCAACCTTGTGTCGGATCCGGCGGGATTGGAGGCACGCTTTGAGCAGATCTATGCGGCTTTGGCGGGCGATGATCTGTTGATCACGGAAATGAACATCGATGGCGCTGTGGACGACCCGTCGCTGGCTGCCGATTACACCGACCTGTTCGCGGCCAGTCTGGAATGGTTCGCCGACAATGGCATCGGCCTTGGCTGGTTTCCCGGACTGCAAACCGGATCATCGCATCTGCTGGACATCGGGGATGATGCGGGCCTGACAATCCGGCATCAACATTCGCTGGCCGCAGCCCTGAATGCCTATTCGCTGGGGTCTGATCAACCCCTGCGCGCCGGGGATGAACGGATCACCTCGACACTGGTTGATGCGTCGCTGCGCAACGAACCCTACGAGATTGCTGCCGGCGAAGCCTCGGCGGACAGCGCGACCAAAATGGGCACTGGTTTTGGCTTTGGTGGTGCCGATACTCTTCAGGGCTCTGCCCTTGCCAATGACTTTCTGTACGGCGGAAGCGGGAATGATGTGGTCCGTGCCACGGGCGGGGATGACTTTTTGTTCGGGCAGGGCGACGCCGACCTGTTGATTGGCGGATCGGGGATTGATCATCTGTTCGGTGGCACTGGCAACGACACATTGAATGCCGGTTCTGGGTCCAACATGATGGTGGGGGGGGCGGGTGATGACCTTTACATCGTTCGCTCGGCCCGTGACATGGTCAAGGAGTTTGCAGGCGGCGGCACCGACACCCTCCAGACCACACTGCGCAACCTGTCGCTGGATACCGGTAATCCCACCCAGTTCACCCATATCGAAAACCTGACCTATGCCGGCGCCGGTGATTTTCGGGGCACTGGCAATGGCCTTGGCAACCGGATCACCGGTGGGGGTGGGGCAGACACCCTAATCGGCGGCGCAGGTCAGGATAGCTTGACCGGCGGGGCCGGCAGTGACCGCTTGCTTGGCGGTGCGGATGCCGATCGTTTCATCTTTGCCAAGGGGGCGGGTCACGATCAGATCATGGATTTCTCTGCTCAGGATTTCATCGTCCTGCAGAACCTGACAGGCATCGAAACCCTGGCCGATGCACTGTCACGCGCCAGCCAGTCAGGCGACGACGTGCTGTTCGACTTTGGCCCGGCTGACAGCCTGATCATCCGTGGCGTCACCCTTGCGGCATTGTCGGGTGACATTCTGGTGAACTGACGGCCACGATTTCCCCTTGCATCCGGTGCCCACGTCGCCAAATACGTCAGGACCAGTGCAATTTGGGTCAGGGGGTCGGCATGTCCTTTAAAATCGCCATTCTGGGGGCTTCGGGCTACACCGGCGCGGAACTGGTCCGCCTGATCGCGACCCATCCGCAGATGCAGGTTGCGGCCCTGTCCGCAGACCGCAAGGCCGGCATGGAAATGGCGGAAGTCTTTCCCTTCTTGCGCCACCTGGCCCTGCCCACCCTGCAAAAGATCGAGGATATCGATTTTTCTGGCATCGATCTGTGCTTTTGCGCCCTGCCGCATGGCACCACCCAACAGGTCATTGCGGCCCTGCCGCCCACGCTGAAAATCGTGGATCTGTCCGCAGATTTCCGTCTGCGTGATCCGGACGCCTATGCCAAATGGTACGGCCAACCCCATACCCAGCCCGCATTGCAGGCCGAAGCCGTCTATGGCCTGACCGAGTTCTATCGGGCCCAGATCGCCACAGCCCGCCTTGTCGCCGGAACCGGTTGTAACGCGGCGACTGGCCAGTTTGCCCTGCGCCCGCTGATTGCCGCCGGGGTGATCAACCTTGACGACATCCTGATCGACCTCAAGGCGGGGGTGTCCGGGGCAGGGCGGTCAGCCAAGGAAATGCTGCTGCATGCCGAATTGTCAGGCGGCACCCATACCTATTCCGCAGGCGGCAAACACCGTCATCTGGGCGAGTTTGATCAAGAGTTTTCGCAGATCGCCGGTCGCCCCGTCCACGTGCAATTCACCCCCCACCTGTTGCCGATGAACCGCGGCATCCTTGCGACCGTCTATGTCAAGGGCGACGCCGCCACGGTGCATCAGACCCTGACGGCGGCCTATGCCGCCGAACCCTTTTTGCAGGTCCTGCCGTTTGGCCAATTGCCATCAACCCGCGACATTGCCGGGTCGAACTTTTGCCATCTGGGCGTGATCGGGGACCGTATCGCGGGGCGTGCCGTCGTGGTGGCCGTGCTTGACAATCTGAACAAAGGCTCCTCTGGTCAGGCCATGCAAAACGCCAACCTGATGCTGGGTCTGCCTGAAACCATGGGCCTGATGCTGGCCCCAATTTTCCCTTGACC
>JANNAF010000004.1:0-1693 GCA_031384005.1 Rhodobacterales bacterium
ATCCTGTCGGCGGGGCATGGGTCGATGCTGCTGTATGCGTTGCTGCATCTGACCGGATATGAGGATATGACGCTGGAGGAGATCAAGAATTTTCGCCATTGGGGGTACCGCACGGCGGGGCATCCCGAGTTCGGCCATGCCAGCGGGATTGAAACCACCACCGGGCCCTTGGGTCAGGGCCTTGGCAATTCGGTCGGCTTTGCGATTGCCGAGGCGTCCTTGCGCGCCCAATTCGGGGCCAAGGTGGTGAGCCACCACACCTATGTGATCGCAGGTGACGGCTGTCTGATGGAGGGCGTTTCGCAGGAAGCGCTGGCGCTGGCGGGCAAGCAAAAGCTGGACCGGTTGATCGTGCTGTGGGACGACAATGGCATCACCATCGACGGCAAGGTGTCCATCTCGGACATCACCGACCAGAAGGCGCGGTTTGCGGCCAGCGGGTGGGATGTGTTTGCCTGTGACGGCCATGACCCGGTGGACATTGACCGCGCCCTGACGGCGGCCAAGGCCAGTTCAGGCCCGGCAATGATTGCCTGCAAGACCCATATCGCGTTGGGATCGTCGGCGCAGGACACCAGCAAAGGCCACGGCGCATTGACCGATGCCAAGCTGATGGCCGATACCAAGGCGGTTTACGGTTGGGAGTACCCGGCCTTTACCATTCCGGCCGAGGTCAAGGCCCAGTGGGAGGCGATGGGGGCGCGCGGTGCCGAGGCACGCGTTGCGTGGGAGGCCACGTTTGCCGCCCAGCCTGCGGCCAAGCGGGTGCAGTTTGAACGGATGTTTGCCGGCGATGCGCCGAAGCAGTTGAAGGCGGTGATTGCTGCGGTGAAAAAGCAGGCCGCAGCGGATGCGCCTAAGCTGGCGACGCGGTCGGCGTCCGAAAAGGTGTTGACGGCGGTCAACCCGATCCTGCCCGAAACCATCGGCGGTTCGGCGGACCTGACCGGATCGAACAACACAAAAACGCCCGACATGGGCACCTTTAGCCCCGACGACCGCAAGGGCCGTTATGTGTATTACGGTATCCGCGAACACGGCATGGCGGCGGCGATGAACGGCATGGCGCTGCATGGCGGCGTGCGGCCTTATGGCGGGACATTCATGTGTTTCACCGATTATGCCCGCCCGTCGATGCGTCTGTCGGCACTGATGGGGGTGCCGGTCGTCTACGTGATGACCCACGATTCGATTGGTCTGGGCGAGGATGGCCCGACGCACCAGCCGGTTGAACATCTGGCGATTTCGCGCGCAACGCCGAACACCTGGGTGTTCCGGCCTGCCGATATGGTCGAGACGGCAGAGGCGTGGGAGTTGGCGTTGACGTCGAAGAAAACGCCGTCGGTTCTGGCCTTGTCACGGCAGAACCTGCCGACGGTGCGCCGCGTTCATACATCCGCAAACCTGACCGCCAAGGGGGCCTATGTGCTGGCCGAGGCGACCGGGGCGCGCAAGGTGATCTTGATGGCGACCGGGTCCGAGGTCGAGATTGCGCTGAAGGCCCGTGATCTGCTGGAGGCCGAGGGGATTGGCACACGCGTCGTGTCGGTGCCCTGCATGGAGCTGTTTGCGGCGCAGGACGAGGCGTACCGCAAGCGCGTGTTGCCCGCCGGTCCGGTGCGGGTGGCGGTCGAGGCCGGGGTTCGGGCGGGCGGTTGGGATCGCTGGCTGTTGGGCGAGCGGGGCCGCGAGG
>JANNAF010000017.1:0-3515 GCA_031384005.1 Rhodobacterales bacterium
CCCCTCGACCGCGGCATCCAGCATGTTGGGGATGCGCAGGCCGGGTTCATTGTCAATCTTGACACCCCATGCGCGTTCGAAAATGTCGCGCACCGCGTCGCCCTTGACGTGGCGATACCCCGGCAATTCGTGCGGGAATGATCCCATGTCGCACGATCCTTGGACATTGTTCTGCCCCCGCAGCGGGTTCACGCCCACACCCGGACGGCCCACGTTGCCGGTCATCATGGCCAGATTGGCAATGCCGATCACCGTGGTCGACCCTTGGGAATGTTCCGTCACGCCCAGACCGTAATAGATCGAGCCATTGCCACCATGGGCAAACAACCGCGCCGCCTCACGGACGGTTTCGGCCTTGACCCCGGTCAGCAGTTCGGTCGCCTCGGGCGAGTTTTGCGGGCTAGAGACGAACTCGGCATAGTCGGAAAACTCGTCCCAGTCGCAGCGTTCCCGAATGAACGCTTCGTTATAGATTCCCTCAGTCACGATCACATGGGCCAGCGCCGTCACGATCGCCACATTGGTGCCGGGGGTCAGGGCCAGATGGTGCTGCGCCTTGATATGCGGGCTTTGCACAATGTCGGTCCGGCGCGGATCAACCACAATCAGCTTTGCTCCCTTGCGCAACCGCTTTTTCAGGCGGCTGGCGAAAACCGGGTGACCGTCGGTCGGGTTGGCCCCAATCAGGATAACCACATCGGTATGTTCAACGGAATCAAAGTCTTGCGTGCCCGCACTTGTGCCCAGCGTCTGCCCCAGACCATAGCCGGTTGGCGAATGGCAAACCCGCGCGCAGGTATCCGTATTGTTGTTCATAAACACGGCACGGGTCAGCTTTTGAACCAGATAGGCCTCCTCGTTGGTGCAGCGCGACGAGGTGATGACCCCTACCGATTTCTGGCCATGCTTGGCAATGATCCCCTGCATCCGCGCGGCGGTAAAGGCCATCGCCTCGGGCCAGGTCACTTCCTGCCATGGGTCGTTGATGTTATCGCGGATCATCGGGTTCAGGATGCGGTCCTTGTGCGCAGCATAGCCATAGGCAAACCGCCCCTTGACGCAGCTGTGCCCCCGGTTCGCCTTGCCGTGCTTATAGGGCACCATGCGCACCAGTTCATCGCCGCGCATTTCCGCCTTGAAACTGCACCCGACGCCGCAATAGGCGCAGGTCGTGATCACGGCATGGGACGGCGTGCCAATTTCGATGATGGATTTTTCCTGCAGCGTCGCCGTCGGACAGGCCTGCACACAGGCCCCGCAGGACACGCAATCGGATGCCAGCGCGGTATCCGTCTTGGCCCCAAACGACACCCGGCTGTCAAATCCGCGGCCCTCGATGGTCAGCGCGAAAGTGCCCTGCACCTCCTCACAGGCCCGCACACAGCGGCTGCAAACAATGCATTTTTGCGGGTCGTAGGTGAAGTAAGGGTTTGATGTATCAGCAGGAATGTACTGCGGGTTCGCCTTGCCCGAGGTGTCGCGCGCCTTGAAATGGGTCGCGACCGCCTCATACCGCACATCGCGCAGGCCGACCGCGCCTGCCATATCCTGCAACTCGCAGTCACCATTGGCCGAGCAGGTCAAACAGTCCAGCGGGTGGTCGCTGATATACAGCTCCATCACCCCACGCCGCAGCTGTTTCAGCTTGGCGTTCTGGGTGTGCACCTTCAGCCCCGCCGCAACCGGCGTTGTGCAGGACGCAGGCGTGCCGTTACGCCCCTCAATCTCGACCAGACACAAACGGCAGGATCCAAAGGCGTCAATGCTGTCCGTCGCGCACAGTTTGGGGACCTGAATTCCCGCCTCGGCCGCCGCGCGCATGATGCTGGTGCCCTCAGGGACCGTCACCGCAAAGCCGTCGATGGTCAATGTGACCATTTGTTTGGATTTTGCCGCAGGCGTGCCAAAGTCGCGGTCGGGGAGGATGAAATCTTTCATTCGGCGGCCTCTTTCACAGCAAAATCATCGGGGAAATGGGTCAGGGCGGACAAAACAGGATAGGGGGTGAACCCGCCCAGCGCACACAGCGACCCAGACTTCATCGTCGCGCACAGATCGGTCAGCAACGGGATCGCGGTCATGTCACCACGCGCAATGCGGTCAACGGTTTCAACCCCGCGCACCGCGCCAATCCGGCACGGGGTGCATTTGCCACAGGACTCTATCGCGCAGAATTCCATCGCAAATCTTGCCTGTGCCAGCATGTCTGCCGAGGTGTCAAACACCGTCAGACCTGCGTGACCAACCAGCCCGTCCTTGCCCGCAAACTCCTCATACCCGAAGGGTGTATCGAACAATCCGCGCGGAAAATAGGCGCCCAGCGGCCCGCCGACCTGCACCGCCTTGACCGGATGCCCCGACAGCGTGCCACCGCCGATGTCATCAACGATCTGGCCCAGCGTCAGCCCAAAGGCGGTTTCGTACAAGCCGCCGTGCCGCACATTGCCAGCGATCTGCAACGGGATCGTGCCACGTGACCGCCCCAGCCCGAACGCCTGATAAAACGCCGCACCGCGCTCCATGATGACGGGCACTGTGGCAAGCGAAATCACGTTGTTGACCACGGTCGGCTTGCCCAGAAACCCCTCCAGCGCGGGCAGCGGCGGCTTGGCCCGCACAACCCCACGCTTGCCCTCCAGGCTGTTCAGCAGGCTGGTTTCCTCGCCGCAGACATAGGCCCCGGCACCAACCCGAACCTCCATGTCAAACGCCCGGCCAGACCCCAGAACCGACGCGCCCAAGATCCCCTCGGCCCGCGCCAGCGTGATCGCCTGCTCCATCACCGCAATCGCAATCGGGTATTCCGAACGGATGTACACGAAACCCTTGACCGCACCGCAGGCCAGCCCGGCAATCGCCATCCCCTCGATCAGGGTCAGCGGGTCGCCCTCCATCAGCATCCGATCGGCAAAGGTGGCGCTATCGCCTTCGTCCGCGTTGCAGACAATGTATTTGCGGTCGGCCTTCGCCTCGGCCACGGTTTTCCACTTGATCCCGGTGGGAAAGCCCGCCCCGCCACGACCGCGCAAGCCTGATGCCGTCACCTCGGCCACAATCGCCGCAGGTTCCATCGCCACGGCGCGCTGCAACCCGACCAGCCCACCATGCGCCCGGTAATCAGACAGGCTCAACGGATCAATCACCCCGACCCGGGCAAAGGTCAGCCGCGTCTGCCCCTTCATCCAAGCCAAATCCTCGGTTAGACCCAATGCCTTGGGATGCTGTGACAAATCGCCAAACAACCCGGCCACATCGGCCACCGTCATCGGGCCAAAGGCCATGCGACCTGCCGGGGTTTCCACCTCGACCAGCGGCTCCAGCCAGACCATGCCGCGCGACCCGTTGCGCACAACCTGCGCCCGGTCACCAATGGCCGCCGCCACCTCATCCGCGCCCAGTGCGACGGCTGCCGAATCCAATGGAACGTAAATCTTCATGCCCGCACCCCTGCCAGAACGGCATCGACCCGCGCCTCATCCACCCGGCCAATCAGCTTGCCATCCACCATCGCGGCA